>JADHYC010000106.1 GCA_016782645.1 Fidelibacterota bacterium
ATACTCGTCAGCACTATTGGTTGTAGACCCATCAGGAAGTTCGAATGGAGGATTACCGTATTTCCAATTATGTCCAATATTTTCACAGAGCTCACGGCTAATGCCGCTTACTCCCTCGGCGACGACAATCCTTACACTTTGACCAGGGATAAGTGTATAGGGACCAAAACCAGCCAGTGATGAAGCACCGCCTGCATCGGCTATCTTAGCGGGATAATCGGTACCGCGTTCGTCCATACGATCGTACCCACCATATTGACCATTCTCCGGTAAAGCATTCCCGGCAAACATATCCCAAAGAATATGCATACCGCCCACATCAGTTCCATTATTTGCAGAAGCTGGATGTGTATCATTTCCGTTCCATCCCATGACAGGAAGATTTTGATTATCTGTTTGGTCATCCGGTCCAGTATCAACATGTAGGAAAATCATACCTACATGCTGGGCATTGGTCAAACGTCCGCTGCCCCGTATCCAGGGGGCTCCAATATTATTCCAGCCCAAGCCTTCAACTTTACCGAGCCATGCCCAATTGCAGCGCATTGAGTCAGCTGCAAGATCGCCATTTACCCAGTCGGAATAGTTTTCACCACGTTGAGTTACCCATAGAAATTTTCCCCAACTATGATCACCCTTTACATACCATGAGGCTTCCAGATTCGCATAGTGGTCTAACCAACCAAGGTATAAATCATTAATTGTCTGTCCCTGCAGTTCTATTTCATCGTCATTATTGATATTTCCTGTATTTTCTAAAAAGTATTCAATAATAAAATAGTTGCTATGATACTGTTGACTGAAAGCGTATATGTTACGGGTCATTGTTATACCTAAAGGTGTTCGCACGATGTTAGTAATTTTACGGTCGCAAGGTAAATTGGGATCAATTTCATCTATACCTGTTACCAGTTCTGATGAAAGTTGCCCATCAACGTAAACGAGTGGAGGTTGAAAACGAGAAATCATTTTATGAACGATCGGTACTGATGAGCCTGGCTCCATACCGCCCATAAAGGCTGATTTATATGACCAATTGATTCCGTTTTCGTCTGTAAAGTCACGACACACTAACCATGTGCGTATGATACAGAAATTGTCCTGATTATAATAGTTGGCAGGCCAGCGCAAACCGTCGAAAAGATTGGTATTATCATTCCAACCCCATTCTCCTCCACGTGCGGAATAGTAGTGGTGTAAATAGCCAATTTTAATCCATTTCTTCATTTCCGGAGGAACCTGTCCGAATAGATTGTGAGCTATCAGAAGTTCGATAAGTATGAAAAATATTATAAAATTTCTTTGTCTATTCATTGTTATTACACCTTGATTTAAATTTTACATACTACATAAAAGTGTTGGTGAACATGTGGTATTAGAAATAGAATTTAATACCTATTGTAAAATTCAATGGATTAAGAAAAGTAAAATATGTCAAGTTTGGCATGTCGATATATGCTTTTGTATCCAGAACTTCTTTCCTAACCCACTTTTTACTGCGCTCAACCCATTGATCACCGTCAAACTGCATGTAGTGCTGTGTTACTTGATCGTAATATAAAACCCTGGTTTCGGGCTCCTCGATTAAATTAATATCAGCAGTTTCCTGCATGGGAATATATTCCACACCCTGTTGACGAGATTCCCCCACTCGGTCGTGCCCGTGTTGTGTGTCCTTTTCCCAATCAAAGTGGAGTGATTCCATATAGGCTATCCGGTCGTTATAATCGGAAAATCCAGCGGAACTGAATATTTTCGTATTGAAAACATTGGAAACATCAATAAAAAATTCCATGTTAAAACGTTTTACAGCGAAGTTCTTTGAAAGACGAAGATCAACATTATAATAGTCCTTATACTGAACATTATCGCGGACACCTGGAAGGTTTGCCGGGTTGTAAGTGAAGACTACTCCAGCCTTCCATGTGGCAAGCACGTTTAGATTCCACTCACCTAACAGACCAAACTCTGAAGGTGAGCGGAAATTGAGGTTAGTACGAAAATAAGGACGGGGGACGGGACGCTCCTGATATGGGTTGTTTTTCTCGTAGAGATTCTGTTCTGTACGATTCTCGTATAAGTATCTAACACCGAAGTATCCAGCGGTATTTACCATATAGGTATAATTAATGAATCCCTGGAACCAGCCTCCGTATATCTTTTGAAGAGTAAATTCAAATCCTCTAATATCTTCATAATTATCTGTGCCGGCTTTGCTAACTCCAACTGTTTCTTCGGCATCAATATAGGTAGTCCAACTTGGCTGATTTACAATGTCCTTGTAGTAAGCAGCCAGTTTCAAGAGGTATTTATCATAGAGATTTTGCTCGAAGCCCAACTCATAGGCAACAGTCTTAGAATATGGCAAGCTGGGGTCTCCAAGATATTTTACCTGACCAAACCCGGAACGGTCTAATTGAAAACGGTATTCGGAAGAAGGAAGTGAATTAAAATGACCATAATTGAAATAAAGTTTAGAGTTTTCCGTAATAGGATGGGAAACACCCAACCGAGGGCTAATAGCAATAATGGAAGAAGGCTTAATTCTGGAAGCATGCTGTTCTAATTCATCTCCGTATTGGCTGGTAAACAATGTATCATAAGGTTCGAGATCATACCAGTCGGAATTTGCGTCAGAAAAATCAAAGCGCACTCCAACATTCATAATGAAGTCCTCAAATTCTAATTTGTCCTGAATATAAGTGCCGATGCGATATGGTGTTGATACTCGGTATAGCTGATGATTCCACTGCATGGAGTATGGATGGTATAAAGCTGAATGGATATTATAATCGGTTATGACGATCTCCAATCCTGTCTTCAGCTGGTGAAACCGGTTTACCTGGCTTGTATAGTCGAATTTCATGATGGTAGTTGTATTGTTTGTATTATCACGACCAAATCCCATCCACCCACCAAGACTTAAATACCCACCAGGACTTGACTCAGAAAGTGCGGGATAATAGCCATAGGGAGCTTCATCAACAAAAAACCCCTCTAAAATCTCAAATTTCCGAGATATATCCCTATTTGTAGTAGCATAAGTCCTGTATTTGTTAATCATATGGCTGATATTTGCTTCATAGAATGTCTTCTCACTTAATAGATGTGTGAATTTGATAGCAAAATGGTTATGATAGATATCAGTAGGAGTGTAGTAATCTGGCATATAGATGACCTCTATGGCACTTGCTCGATCAGCAATGCCTTCTGGACTACGCAGTACTGAACCGGAAGGTGGAATTTGCCATTGGTCAGGACATACCGAATGTAACTCTCCATAAAGACCGGAAAAAGTAAGTTTCATCTTTTCATTCAAATCTGAAGTGAGTTTGATTCGGAAATTATCTTCGATGTACTTATCCCGTACCAGAGGGATAATGAACATTTCCTGGAGCCTGTAATAAGAAGCGAAAAAACGGAGATCACCAAGCCTTTTCCCAATTACAGGGACAGGTCCTCCAAAACCTGCGTCGATAGTATAATCTGGTTTCTTAATATCTCCCTGTCGCCGATGATGCCATTCCCAAAGGCGCTTTATACCACTTGGTGTAAGATCGTTTGTTGGGTCGTCATCTTTCAGCCACATTTCTGAAAGTGCGTTGTAACCCTCGAAGGAGACATATTGCTGTTGTTCATAACGGTCCCATACACCGTTGTTCGTACCTGTCCAGCAAACTGCTGGATCGGTGAATGGACGTGTAAAATAGGTGTCTGGATCGTATACCGAGGGCCCAAAGTTCTTCGGTGTAGGGGAACTATATCGTAGTGTAGCTCTACACGAATACCTATCGGTTCTTCCATCCCGGCTGATAACATTAATCACTCCAGACCTTGCATTACCATATTCGGCATTAAAACCACCAGTTTGTACTTGTATCTCCTTGACTGAGCTTAGACTCAAGGCTGTATAGGGCAGATTTTCACGTTCGTCATTTAACGATATACCATCTAATAGGAATATACTTTGAGCTGGACTACTTCCCCTGATTGTCAATCCCTCAATCCCAGCCTGAAGTCCCACGACTTGAGAGATACTTTCAACGGGGAGATTCTCGATCTGTTTAGAAACTATATTGAGTCTACTGTTTGAGATATCATGAATTACTACCGGGCGCTTAGCAATAGCAACTATCTCAGGAAATCCCAAAACCTCTGAATGCATTTGTGTATTTAGTATAGTTGTTAAATCAATGTTAACCTTAACATCCCGAATAGTGACAGTTGAATAGCCGATACTTTTAAATGTTATGTTGTACGTCCCGGGTGAAACATTCAAAAGTACATAAAACCCATCCTCATCGGTTACTGTTCCTATATAGGTTCCGGCAATCATGACGTTTACTAATGCCATACCGGATCCGGTTTCAGCATCCGTTACGCGACCATTGATTTTACCAGTGATTCCTCCATACAATTTCAATGGCGAAAAAAATAGCATTAACGCTAATGCGAATATTAACAATCTACTGAGCAACTTCATCATTCCCACCTCCTTAGGCAGAGATTCGTTATATATTCTAAAATTTTAATGAAATAACCAAGTAGTTTTCAATCATATTAGTAATACCTCAGTTACAGGTTAAAACGGATATCTGTACCGCGAAACTCTGCTATGCAAATATAGGGAGATTTTTATAAAAAGATTTCCGAAGCAGAGCTTCATACAAATAGAATCTGTAACTGAGGTGTTAATTAAATTGTTTTTTTATATAAATGAGTCACACCGATATGATCTTTCCCCATTGAATATTGCTTTGTATTTCATAAAATAAACTTCCCTGCCCATATAGAATAGCTTCGCATTCTACAGAGCAGGTGGGGATTGATAAATTAATCCAGGTTAAAAAGCGTTTTAATATTTTCCTTTTTCACATTCTCTTTAAATTTTTTATTTCTTAAATTGAAAAAGGAATGAGATGTATGTTATGAAATATTGAGACTGAATATTGACAATCTATGAAAATTTTTATTAGTCGAAGGGTAAGTCTCTTTTTCTTAAGATAGCCATCAATTAATTGGAGACCAATATGAATAAAAAAACAGTTATAAAAATAACATTAGTGATATTCCTATTTACGCTCTTATTTTTCTACCCGATGAATTCGGGTTTTTCAAGAAGCAGTACAAGTGTGATATATATACGTGCAAACCAGGTGGGTTATCTTCCAAACGATACGAAGATTGCTATTGCATTTGCTTCTAAACAGTTGAAAAAGTTTAAGTTCGAAGTTATTGATGCTATATCTAATAAAAGAGTTTGGGGCCCGAAAAAATTGGGAGAGAACATCGGAAAATATGGCAATTTTAACTGTCATTACAAATTGGATTTCAGCAAGTTTCACAGGGAAGGCAGATACAAATTGCGCATTATTGGGACAGATTTTAAATCATTACCATTTAATATCGGTAAAGACTCATACAATGATTGTCCTGAACTTATACTCAAATATATTCGTCAACAGCGATGTGGGTATAACCCTTTTCTTGACGAAGTGTGTCACAAGAAAGATGGG
>JADHYC010000107.1 GCA_016782645.1 Fidelibacterota bacterium
AAAAACCGTGCATGATGTACTCGATCTACTTTTGAGTAGTGATGAAGGACGGGAATTCCGACAAGTAGCTATTATTGACTATAAAGGGAATGTCTCGACATTCACAGGTAATAAGTGCATCGCTGAAGCTAACCATATGACAGGAAAAAATTATTCAGTCCAGGCAAACATGATGCTAAATGACAAAGTAGTATCGGCTATGTCTGAAGCTTTTGAGAATAGTCAAGGTCCGCTTGCTGAACGTATGATGGCTTCAATGAAAGCTGCTCAGGATGCCGGGGGAGATATAAGGGGAGAGCAATCGGCTGCCATATTGGTGGTTAGAGGACAATCAACAGGAAAAATTTGGGAAGACCGGTTAATTGATATTCGTGTCGAAGATCATCCGCATGCTGTAGCTGAAATAGGTCGTATTTTAAAATTATACCGCGCTTATGAACATATGAATAAAGGCGATTTAGCTATTGAAAAAGGTGACGAAAAAACCGCTTTAATTGAGTATAGTGCAGCAAAACAAATAATACCACATAGTATTGAAATTGATTACTGGACAGCAGTTTCACTAGCAAATATTGGTAGACTAGACGAAGCGCTACCACTTTTTAAAGAAGTATTCACCAAAGATAGAAACTGGATCGAACTTACCAAAAGAATTGTACCTAATGGCATGTTAACAATTAACCAGGCTTCATTACAAAGAATTCTTGATGTAATCAACTGAAATGATTTTTAGTATTATCTTAAATAAAATTACCATTAAGACAATATTTGGATAAAACATGTTCATTTTTCTATAAATTCAAATCATATATAATACAATTTGATAAAATCTGAATATTGAAAAAGCCTAACGAATATGCTTCGCACCTGACGCCATATAAATAAAATAACGATAGCCGAAAATCTTTAATTCGGCGTCAGAGTGCGCCAAAGGCGTCTCAATGTGACAAGCAGGGGTTGAACAATCGCATTTACCCAATGGCGAAAGCTGTTCGATGATTTTAAAGTCTATGGATTTTTTAAAGAAATTTGAAAAGGAAAGGTAAAGTGGATTTCAACTCACTGTGGCTCACAAATGACTGTTAGATAATTGAATGATTTTTCTCCTATATGGCTGTTGCTTATTTCGTCTAATTACCCTTTTAAAAACCTTAACAAGGATCAATATTTAATAATCCAGACATCACCAGTATAAGCGGGAATTCTAATACTGATTTCATAGTCATTTACCTCTATTGAATCTTTATCAATTAGTGACTGCCAAGATTTGCAGTTCATCCATTCAGGCAGATTTAAAGTAACTGTTTGCTCGGTTTTGCATTTATTTAGCACCACTATTAATCTTTCGTAAATATCCCCACGTGAATAGATCATTACATCTTTATTTGTGAACAAATTTAGGTAATCGCCACGGCAAAGAGCGGAATGATTTTTTCTCAGGTTAATTATCATAGAAATATTTTTTAGTTGTTCCTTTTCAAGAGGTTTTAATTCATTACAAAATCGCATCATTCTGCGATTATCTGGATCATTTGCACCTGTCATTCCGAATTCATCTCCATAGTCAATAATTGGAACACCAGGTACAGTCAAAAGATAAGTAAGAAAGACGAGTTCTTTTTGATATGCAAATTTGTGGTCAACTTCAATTGGAGGATTCTGCCATGCTCTTTCAGTACCATTATCTGATAAGGTCAGATCCTCGTCCAGGAAAGCCATCATGCGCACCTGGTCATGGCTGTCCATGATATTACCCATCTTATTATTATAACCGTAAACTTCAAGAGCCTTTTCAATTGCTGAATTGAGGTCACGGAAATTTCCTTCTTTTTCTACAAATATTCTTCTTGAAGTGAAGAATTGATTAAAACTAAACTGTGCATCTAACATTGCAGGGTTAACAAAAGATTTAATAAGATCGTAACCACCGAAGGATTCTCCAATCTGATAGACATCCAATTTACGTGAAGGATTGACATTAACCTTAATTTTACGTGTTAAAGTCTTCCAGAACTCATAGGGAACATGTTTTGTAGCATCGTGACGGAAACCATCAATGCCGGTTTCTTGAAGCCACCAGACTGCGTTATCCGTCATTGCTTCAAGTGCTTCTGTGGAATTTACATAGTCAAATGATGGTAAGAATGTATCGAACCAGGTTGTCAGCATATATTCATTCCATTTTCTTATATTTTTACTGCAATCAGGAAGATCAAGAGTTCCAAACCAATCTCGATGTTTTTGAAAAAATATATGCTCTTTATGAGTATGATTTGATACAAAGTCAAGAAGAACCTTAATTCCATGCTTGTGTGCGACATTTACAAGGTTTTTGAATTCACCCATTGATCCAAACCGAGGCTCGGTTTCAGTTGCACTTACTGGCCAATAACCATGATAACCTGTAAAATATCGATGCGGTTCAGGCCATTCCTTATATGCTTTATTAGTTGTCTTGTTAACAGGAGAAATCCATAATGTATTTATTCCGAGATTATCAAAATATCCCTCTTCAATTTTTTGTATAATTCCAGCAAGATCACCGCCGTTGAAGTTAGCTCTCTGATCCAGTTCAGGATGTTGTACAGGGTTATCATTTGTCGGATTTCCATTATAAAATCTGTCGATCATCAAGGAATAAATAATTGCATCTTGCCAGAGAAAAGTATCTGTATTTTTTCCCAATTTGCTACCATTTAGACAGCAAGAAAGAATATTTCCCGGCTGATTATTGCAAGTAGCAACAATTCTAATAATGGAGATTCCTTTTTGTGATGAAAGTGGTGATAGATTAATTTGTGCAATATTATTTTTGATATCACTGTAACGTGAAGGATATACCTCATTATCTTTTAATATAGTTAATTTAAGTTGGCCTTCTTTTTTTGCTGGAGCGACAGCAATCCTGATAGTATGATTATTTTTATATGGCTGAAAATATATAGATGGTGCGTTCTCTTTTTGTGCAGATTTGACACGCAAGAGTGAATTAAAGGAACCGAATCCGTTGTCAACTTTTTCAGGATTAACAGGGTCCCAAATCTCACTTTTATCTACAACGAATTGATATTCATAAACACCATCATCTAACAAAACAGTTCTTTCGAATATGCCGTTTTTATTTTTATCAAACATAGGAAGGGAGTTACGATTCCAATTGTTGAAATTCCCCATAACGAATACTTTAAAAACTTTCTTCTCCGGCTTATAGCAAAATGTAACCTCTATTTTTTTCTTTACAATCACCGGTAGTACCATTTTTTTATTCTTATTGCTGAACTGGATAAGAGTTAAGCCGGAAAAATCCTGATTTGGCTTAAGTGAGATTTTTTGTAATTGGGAATCGTATTGAATATTTACATAGGGATTATTTTCAAACTTCAATTTATAATCTGGAGAATAAAAAAGTTCATCTATAGGTACCGAGTGAATTTTACCTGATTCAATTGTGAGAAATCTAATGAGTTCGGCAGGTTTGGATTGTTTTATAGAATTGGAACAACCCGAGACAATTATTAGAAGAGAAAACGTCAATATAACTTTGACTATTCCAAGTAGATAGTAATTAATTTTTCCGAAATCATTTTGCATACTATTTTTCTTCATTATCAATTCCTTATACAGTTATTTTTCTTATAATTTTCTTGATGACTCCTATGACCTTTCAGCCACAACGAAGTGTAAAATTTGATATTTTTAAAATACATATAATTAATTTGAATCCTTAACTTTAGAAACTTTTTCTGTCAGGGATTCCTTTTGGCAAATTCACTTTAAACTTTAGTCACTTTAGATCACTTTAAACTTAACATTACCGATACATCACCATTGCAGAGATAGGATTTACACTCACGGATGATTCTGATATTGGTTTAATTATATCTGTTCCTGCGGTAGAGTCATCAACTACGAGAATCCACTTTTTCCGGGGAATCTGAAAAGTTTCAACATTTCTGTTCGGGTTAATTAAGACCAAAACTTCTTTCCATTTGTCACTGGAATTATCTCTTTGGAGCTTGTAGGCTATGCAGTTATTGGGAACTATTAATCCAATATCTACAAAGAAAATCAGGTTTTTCTCAATATCTTCCACGTTGGTCATACGAAATATTGGATGTTCTTTTCTTAACTTGATAAGACCTTTGTAATATTCAAATATATCTCTATTTTCCTGCTTTAATTCCCATCGAATCTTATTGATTTCGTCCGGTTGATTGTAACTGTTATGAGAGCCTTGCTTGCTTCTAAGAAATTCCTGTCCGCCATGAATAAAGGGAATACCTTGAGATGTGAGAAGAATTGCCGCTGCGAGTTTATTCATTGATCTTAATTCTTCTTCATTGACAGTTGTATCATTTTCCGTTGATACCTTAAGCTGATCCCACAGAGTACGTCCATCATGGCAAGCAACATAATTGATTACCTCAAGTGGAGAGTCAGCAAAGTCTGTAATGCTTCCTTTAATTCCTCTCTTTACAGTTTCCACATTTTTCCCTGTCTGAATATAACTTGGTTCAATATTATACCATGGACCTTTCAAGGCATCCCGAAAGTTGTCGTTGAATACTGCAAAACCTTCACCTCTCTGAGTACCTTTTATTGTCGGTTGAATAGGGGTTTCTCCCGATGTCCAAGGTTCACCATAAATGAAAATATTTGGATTAATTGCTTTAAGATCTTTCACAATCTCCTGCATCGTTTCAATATCAATTAATCCCATAAGATCAAAACGGAAACCATCAATTTTATAAGTTTCCACCCAATATTTTAACGACTCTACGATGAAGCGCCTGACCATTGGATTTTCTGTTCGGACTTCGTTGCCACATCCGGAACCATTCCAGTAAGAACCGTCAAGTTTTTCTCTATAATAAAAGTTCGGAACAAAACCGTTAAAATTGTATCGAATTGCTGAATTTGTTTCAGAGGTATGATTATAGACAACATCCATTACTACTTTTATACCATGTTTATGGAAACTATCTACCAATTTCTTAAACTCATAAACTCTGCTGTCATTGAGCGGGTTTGAAGCAAACCAACCATCAGGAGAGTTAAAATTGACAGGCATATATCCCCAGAAATATTTTTCTGAAAATTCATCGTTCTCAAAATCCTGTACAGGCATAAGTTGTATAGTATTTACTCCTAAGTCTATAAGATGATTGAGGGCAGTAGAGATTTTCGTTCCCGGAATCGTCGTGTTTTCCTCAAAAAACCCGATGTATTTACCTTTATGTTTTGCACCTGAATTTTCACCAATTGTAAAATCCCTTATATGTACTTCGTATATAACCGCATCCTGGAATGTGAAAATAGGACTGTCAGCAATAGGTGTGTTATCATCTATAATTAGTCCTCGACCATTATGAGCAGTCACACATCGTGTGTATGGATCAATCACTTCTGCTTTAGG
>JADHYC010000042.1 GCA_016782645.1 Fidelibacterota bacterium
CTTTTCAAAATGATATGCATAATAATGATACTTACTCAAGATCTCACACCTACTCATTTGAATGGCAAGTAGATATAAGACCAGGTGCAAATCACTATATTATATACGGTTCAGAACTAAAAAGTAATAAAGTACTTGCAGATATCTGGGACAATCATTACGGATCGGAGGTTGCTCTGTATTTTCAAGACGAGTGGAATATTTTACACTTTATGAATTTAACAAGCGGTTTACGGTTTGATCTTCACAAAACCGACAATATGAAAATAGAGTCACAATTGAATCCGAAACTCGGTATATTACTTCACCCGAATGAAAATCTCTCGTTACGCGCATCAATTGGATGGGCATTCAGAGCGCCTGCAATTGCTGAAATGTTTATTGAAACACAACAATTTATTTTTGAGGTAAAACCGAATCCGTCACTCAAATCTGAAAAAAGTATTTCAGGAGAGGTGGGTCTTTTCTGGCAAACACCATCTAGCAGTTTTGATATGGCAATTTTTTCATCACACTATAATAGATTGATTGAACCTGTTCAGGATCCTGTTGATAAAAAAATCCATTTCATGAATATAACTGAAGCAAGAATTCAAGGTGTAGAAATCTCCTTTAATTGGAAATTGCCATTCGTTCCTCTGGAAAACAGATTCGCTTATACTTATCTTGACCCAAGAGATTTAACTACAGGAAAAGTACTCTCCTATCGTCATGAAAGATCTCTAGTAATTTCTGAGCAATTTGCCTTCACTAAATATCTGACATGCGGATTAGACTACCGATATTTAAGTAAAATGAGAAGAGTCCAGCTTTTTGATGAAAATCCTAAAACCGGAGCAGACCAAAGAGTTCCTATTCATCTATTTAGCGGATTTATCCAACTCGCTATCAATAAATCACTTTCTGCAACATTAAGTGTCGAGAACCTATTTCAGTACTACTATGTCATAGTGGAGCGAAATATGGGACCGGTTCGATATATAAAACTCAACCTGAACTATTCATTTTAATTTTTAAGATATGAGTTCACTTAAAAAGGTAGTAAAAGTAATTAATTGGATGTCATCCTGAGTTGTTCATCCCTGCCCGATCCCGATAGATCGGGACGGGGAAGGGAGACATCCTCCAAACACACTTCGATAACATCACAATAAATTGTGATTACTCAGAGTGACAGGGATAATTTTTAGTTTTTTAAGTAAACTCATCCATTATTAAAAGTATTGTTCGTTAAAATTCTCCCCTATTCAATCTTAGAAATTCTACCTCACTTTGTCCCTTTTCCTCATCGACAAAATACAATAAAATTGCACCGGCTATAAACAAAATTGAAATGGAAGCAATGCCTGTTCGGGAGGCAATATTAGCTGAATACCCGGCATGCCTAACTAAAAGCCCTACACTACCCATTATTACTGGTCCTAAGATAGCTGCAAATTTTCCAAGCATGTTATAAAAACCGTAAAATTCCGCACTCTGATTCTTTGGGATTAATCGAGAATAAAAGGACCGGCTGAGGGCTTGAATACCTCCCTGCACTAACCCAATTACAATAGCTAAAACATAAAATTCCACAACTCGTGTCATCATCACGCCCCAAATAGTCACACACAAATAGACAGCTATGCCAATAAATATGGATTTTTTCACATCCCATTTTTCACCTAATTTTCCGAATAATAAAGCAGATGGAAATCCGACAAATTGCGTAATTAATAGCGCAACAATTAATGAACTGGAAGGAAATCCAATCGACATACCATAATCAACTGCCATTCGAATAATCGTATCCACACCATCAATATACAACCAATATGCTAAAAGGAACAAAAATACGACTTTCATGTGACGGATTTTATTAAATGTATGTTTCAACTGCCCAAATCCCAATTTTATATAATTGCCTTTTACTACTTTCTCCTTACTTCTCCTTCTCTCTTTTACATACACAATTAATGGAATAGTAAATATTGCCCACCATAATGCGACTGATAAAAAACTTAAACGTATTGATAAAAACTCTATCGGAGGTTGCAAGAAATCAGATTCAACACTGACTTTGCCAAAATGATTCTCTAAGTTTTCTACACCAAGTAAAGTATTATTTTTGAAATCAGTGTATACTATTCTATTGTTTAAAATAAAATGTGCAGAATCAGATTCGGAAATCTTCCTAGTTAAATTTTTGATCAGAAAGGTGGAATCAGATGAATTGTACTCAACAATATCAGCTTTTTTATATCCACTAAAAGAAATAGCACTGTCGATAAGGGAAACATTTATTTCATCAGGAAGAATTGCTTTTATTTTTGCATAATTAGGCCAATGCCCTTCCTCAATTGTCACAATATCAATAGGAGCCGAAAATTCACTCTTAACAGTTGCATAACCTTTTTCGAAATCCTCAGGTATTGTAAAATCTCTGTCTTCTACGACCTGTATAACTACTGCATCTTTATTTACTTTCTGCTGAATTGTGGAGGATATTTCAACAGGCAAACAAAACGTGGCAGGATATAAATAACATAGGACATTTAACAGAAAGAGTAATCCCCCACCTAAATAGCCAAACGCAAAACCTTTAGCAGAAATATAATCAATTTTCTTTTCCTCAGCAACATCAGGTAATAAACTATCATAAAATGTATTTGCACCAGAAAACCCTACAGTTCCGAAAACATAGATAAGAGCAGCAAGGAGCCAATGACCATAACTAATCATAAATAAACAGCCAGTGAGAAGAACTCCCATATACGCAAAGAAAATAAGAAACTTCTTTCTTCCTGAACTCTGATCAGCAATTGCACCAAGTATCGGAGCCATTAACGCAACAATCAATGACGCAACAGAATTAGCTATTCCCAACCAAAATGTACTTTCATTGACATTTGCACCAGCACTCCAGTAATTTTTAAAGAAAATAGGAAAAAACCCCGCCATAACAGTAGTAGCAAATGCAGAATTTGCCCAATCGTACATTACCCAGCCGAAGACTTTTTTATCTTTGATCAACTTCATTTTTACATTTCTTAAATATTATTATCGCTACTCATCATCATACTGTAAGGTCTGAGAACCTGACGGAACTGAAAGATTGAGCGTCAATCTAAAAAAGATATCCGATGTCAATATAAAGTTGGCTGCCTGCTTCTTTTGAAAATCCCATATCCGCATAAACTATAAAATTTTCATTCCATGCAACGTGCAAACCAATCCCCTTACCATCATGCATATTTTTTATCCCGCCTTCAGAATCATTTTCATGCCAGACTCTACCAAAGTCATAAAACACATTTGCAGCTAAATAAAAATTCTGATTAGCGAATGAAAACTCATAAAACCTATATCGCAATTCCATATTGACAAGAAACTTGGTTGTGCCGATATAACGGTTTTTGAACACACCGCGAATGGTGCGGTATCCGCCAAGCCCCTCATCGTAGCGAAACGAACTGCCAATCGGATAGTACATAGTATAAGGTGCATCACCGAAAATATTCTCAACTAAAATCCGATTGGCATAAACAAGTTTTTCCATAATCCGGAAATAACGGCGGTCTGTGAATGTTAAACGGAGGAACTGATAATCGCTGCCAAGTAATTTTGTATACCACTCGGCAAGAATATCGGTCCAAATTCCACAATTGGGAGCCGGTTCGTTATCCCTGGTATCGTAAATCAAACCCAGCTTAATGAAATTGTTAAATCCACCTTCAACATCACGATCTTTAAGAAAACCATTCTTAATATCTTCACCGTATTTCGTAGTAATTCCTTCATTTTCATTTTCTTCAGATTTAGAGTGGATAACTCCAAGACCCGCCAGCATTGATATTTTTGGTCTTCCGTCAGTACGAAGTGTTATTGCTTTCTGTAAATTTGTAATTAAAACTACTGCATCATTTTTCACAGTGTAGTAATGTTTACCATGCAGGGCGTCAAGACTATTACCGTCATCATTGGTTTCTATATAACTGGGGTGATACTCGGAATCATTACCTAACCCAAAATAGGGATAATAATCTTCGGTTTTATAACAAAAACGAACATTTAATCTAATCCCACTCCCTAAAAGGTAAGGAGCGTCAAAAAAGAGTGTATGATCCTGTTTACCTCCTGTTGTAAAGAAGATAATTGGATTAATTTTAAAATAGTAAGGTGAATAACCGCCGGTACTGTAATTAAAGAAATCAAGCAGAATACCATATCCAAAACCGTCATCCGCATTGTAATTCAGAGCGGGAACTCCTCCCCATCCCCAACCAGTTCGCTTTTCAGACTGTGATAATCCCAAACTAAAAAATACCAGGATCATTGCAACAATGACAATTTTTCTCATATTATCCTCAAAATTAAAATAGGAGGAATTATAAAATCCCTCCTATCTAATATTCACTTAATCTCTACAAATTTAAATATCAATATTTCAGATATCAGCACAGATTTAAAGTCTTAGAAGCTATATTCCAATCCTATCGCACCAACAATAGCCGTCTTCATGTATTTTTCCTCAAAAACTGGTAAAAGTGCAGCGTTTTTACCTTCCTTATAAAAGGTATTAGAAAAGCCAACACTCAAAGCCATGCTGGGACTCAGAGCGTATCTGGCACCAAGACCAAGTGTGCTTGAATTAAGACTATAATCCATATCACTTTGATATTCATCTTTTGCTCCTGATGTGGAAATTAGATACCCAGTACTTATTGATAGTGCATCATTTAAGGAATATTCAACAGTGACACCTATTTCAGTACCATTTTTGACGAAATCTTCAGCTTTCTCTTCCTTGGATGTTTTAGGCTTATCCCAATCCCAATTCACTCCGGTATTCATGTAATAACAAAAATCAACTTCAACCTTCAATTTCGGCATTACCTTATATGCAGCTCCAACCGCAATCATTGAAGGCATATCGGCATTTATCTTTGCTCCATCAGGAAACATACCAGTGCTATCTATTATACCCTTAGTACCATCTTCTTTTGTATCATTTTCCATCACCAACTTAGCAAGATGCTCATAACGGAAGCCTACATTAAGTCCCTCAATGGGAGCAATATTCAGCCCTACTATACCTGTAAATGCTGAACCAGTTCGTTTCACATCTACTTTGATATCAGGAACTATACCAGTAATATCTCCTAAACTACCATCTGTCTTTAAAGTCACATTCTTCAATGATCCTTCGTAAGTATTCTTTGCTGAGATAAAACGAAACCCTGCAGCAACTGAAAGCATATCGTTAATTGCATAAGAAGCACCTACCTGACCGCCTAAATATATAGACGATCCCGTAAAACTTGCATCTAATGCGTATCCGGTAATATTGCCGTATGGATCTAATGCTTCATTTACTAAAGAAGCAGGAAACCCTACTGATTTTGCTAATATGTAGTCAAATGATGGTAAACCTTTGGGAAATTTTGCACTACCACCTCCACCAATTGGCATTATCCCTGTTGATAATGCTAATTTTCCTGATTTATACACAAAATACAAATTAGGAAAAATTGGCGCAAAAGTTTCTCCTTCGAAAGTATTATTATTGTACTTTGGATAACTTGCTTTTATTTCCCGAGTCTGAAGGATAGTCTGGTTACTGAGATAAATATGAAAACCATCCTCTAATTTTGTTAATCCTGCAGGGTTGAAATATGCAGCATCCACATCAGTTGTAGCATTTCGATTCAGCGTACGCATAAACTCAGCACTCTGGTTTGTATTGGTTACAATCCCTCCCCCAAAAGCAGCACTGATTATCAGCATGACCGTAATAGTAGCAATGATAATTTTTTTCATATTGCTATTCTCCTCATTATAAATAAAAAAAGGCAAACCAACACTATTTGTGTGCGATCTGCCCTTCTTCTACATCATTACATCAAACTTACTTATGTTGTGAGAAAAAAAATAAGTTTTACTGTTTAATCCATCCAAGTACAGTACTTGAATAGACATCAGTAACAATATCAAAATAAAGCATTAAGCCAGTCATTGGGTTTTCGACTGGAAGAACCATTGCAACAGATGTATCTACAGCATTATAAGCAAGCGTCATAGTTGTATCAGTAAGAGTAAGCACTCCTCCTATATCATAGATACCACCATCCAAAACGAATGTACCAAGATCTTCATTGTGTACCCAAGTACCAGCATCTGTAAGTTCTAAAATTGTAGGTGCTACTTGAAGAGTATCACTGGCTTGTGGAAGATGGGCGGTAAGGGCAAAAGTCTCATTCTCACTAACCACTACCGTAGCTTCCACACCAAGTGCTTGAAATGTAGCCCAATCCATAGAACCTGAACCAATTGTATCACCAGTTGTATATACCAGCATTCCTGGAATTAAGGTCATATCCTCAGCTGCAATGAATGTAGAACTTTGTTCCATATTATTCATTACCCATGTACCAACAAGTGGACTAACCTCTTCCTCTTCTTCAGTTTCACATGCAAGAAAAAATGCAAACACAATCATCAAAAGAATTGTAATTAACTTAAATGAATTTTTCACAACTTCCTCCTTTTTTATTTTACTAATTAAATAGGCAATGTGATTCAAAAATCAAATTAAGATCCTCACTGCCGCTATTAACACTACCCCTAAACTATGAATAATATACTACCTAAATTCTCTTTATCCTTACTTACTCTCATCGATTGTTTGAAATATAAGCAAAAATAAATGAAAAAAAACAAAAAATCTTAAAAATAACAGATTCAAATAGATATTTCGCTTTTTCAAACTTACTTATTCTTTTTGATATAGCTTATAATTCTCACGTAAAATCTGATACCCCGTCAATTTCGCTTTCCAAACCGGATAGAGTTTTTTTACATCTCCTCCTAATTCTACCATCATCCGATATTCGTTACTCCCAAAAATTGAATCAACATTATCAGGGTTTAACCATTTAAAATGATGTGGATAAAGTTGGGCAATAAGAGCAACAATATAGCTACCAACAAGCACTGGCTCGTATGTATCTCTATTTGTAACCGTTATCTTAAATCCTGAACATTCCCTTCCTAAATAAATGGGATCGGTAGACATTTCTTCTATTTTAATTGGTGTAAAAATTGTTTTTGAAAACTCTATCCCTGAAAAATTTTGATTATTCAAACTGACAACTAATCTCTCACCACTTATCCATGGCGCTCCAATCAGTTCAAAAGGAGTATATGTCCCGTCACCATAACTAAGATTGGTTTGTTCAATAAAAGATAAGCCGCTATAAGACAGAGCCGCCTCAACAGTCACTAATTCCGGAAACGGAAATTTCAATAGTAGTCCAGTATCGTCATACCACATTGATTGTTTATAATTAAACATCGGTATAACATAAAGTCTTGCCGGTTTTGGTAACTCCAACCACTTTTCCTCGTTTATCATTATTGCCAATTCACCAATTGTCAATCCATGTCGGATTGGGAGAGAGCAACCTTTTGTAACTGAAGAGTTAGTCGAAATCGGACCCTCCAATACCCTTGCATTAATTGGATTAGGACGGTCTAGAACAATTAATGGTATCCTATTCCTTGCACTCAACTTAAGTAACTCAATCAGAACTGCTACTGCTGATGACTCACGAATTCCGGTATCCTGCAGGTCATAAAGTAAAAGGTTACAACCCTTTATATCTTTGTATCTTATCTCTAATTTGTCAGGAGTAATGTTCATAACATTTGTTTTACTTACAGGATCAACTTTATGAAATACAAAGCCTGACGATAGCGTTTTAATCTCTGATTCCAAAATCTGAATTAAAGTAATCAATTGCCCAGGAAACTCCTTTTTCAGAACATCTACAATATGCCTATTATCCCGAGTATAACTAGCAGAACCAAAAACAACAGTCAGGTTTTTAGTACTTATAGTTTTAAATTTATTTTGAACCAGCAAATCTAAACCGGTATAGACGAGGCTGCTATCTTCTACCGGATTTAAGCTGATTATCTTAGAGTACTTAAGGTCTAACTCCTTAGAGAATATAAACGAAGTTAGAATAAGAATTACGAAAGTATATCTAATCTTTTTTAACATATGTAACAAAGTTACCCACTAATAATGTTACAGAACAACCAATTAATGTATACCATGTCCAATGAACAATTGGTGAAATTCCAAAGAGAAAAGGTATAATAATTAATGAAAGCATTGCTATAATTCCGGCAGAAAAACCCCACATCGCTGCTTTTTCATCCGGCTTTTTAAACAGAACTCCTAGAAGAAATGTCCCTAACAGTCCACCATAAGTTATTGATGCAATCCCTAATGCAATCTCTACAACCGACTGAAGAACTCTTATAAAAAGTAATGCAACTAGAGAAAGGATAACTCCCCAAAAAATTGTAAAAATGCGAGATACAACAAGTTCTCGTTTCTCGTCATTGAATTTTCCAAAATAGGGCTTATACAAATCCATCATCGCCGAGGATGATAATGAACTCATTGATCCAGCAAGTGTTGACATTGCTGCTGCAAAAAGACCTGCAATAATAATCCCCTTAATGCCAACGGGAAGATTATAGATGATAAAATATGGAAAAATTTCATCTGGCTTAGTAAATATTGATCCTTCTGAACCAACAGGAATTCCTTTATAGAATGCAAATAGCATTAAACCGACAAGTAGAAATAATGCAAATTGAAAAATCACGATGATTCCACTGGAAATCAATGCTTTCTGACTATCTTTCAATGTTTTAGTTGTTAGTAACCTCTGTACAATCAATTGATCAGTACCATGAGAAGCCATAGAAAGAAATGCGCCTCCAATTAGGCTTCCGATTAACGTATATGGACATGAGAAAAATCCTTTTAATCCACCGCTAAATCCCCAATTAATTAGAGAAAATTTGTTAATACCACCAGAAAATATATTTACAGCCGATAGTCCTCCCGGAACTTTATCAAACAATATAATTAATGCAACGATTGCACCACCGAGGTAAATACTCATCTGAAGAACATCAACCCAGATAATACCCTTTACTCCACCAGTATATGTGTAAATAAGTGTAATTAAAGTAATAATAATTATCGAAATTGAGTAAATCTGAAGATTAGAATAGTTGGCAAAAAATGGAACTGTTTTAAAAATGATCGCAAGTGGAATAGAGGTAGCAAAAAGCCTTACTCCATCTGCAGCGACACGTGTGAAAATGAATACGATTGATGCATAACTTCTAGTTTTATATCCAAATCTTCCCTCAAGTAAGGCGTATGCGGTAGAGAGTTCACCTTTTTTATAGGCTGGCAAAAACAGGAAACTTACCGCTACTCGTCCAATCAAATAACCAATGGTTATCTGAAGAAAATTTAAATTTGTAATATAAGCCAATCCAGGTATACTGATAAAAGTAAGTGTACTGGTTTCTGCCGCTACAATTGCAAAGGCAACTGCCCACCATGGAATATTCTTACCACCTAAAAAATAATCCTTTGTAGAGCGCTGTTTTCCCCCGGATAAACTTCCAATAAGTGCCACTACTATTAGATAAACGACAACAATTAAAAAATCGACTGTTTGAAATCCAGCTGTTTGATTCACAATCAATTACCTTTCTACTTTAACCTGCCATAAGTCATAAAGACACAAAAACATATATTGCAAATCAATATTAACCTGTACTATCAATGTTAAATTTTTTACCTATGCCCTTTCCTTTTTCTTACCAAATCCAGGATCGATTTTAACAAATCTCAGAAGAATAAATATTGGAATGATGCAGATAAATACCCAGATAAAGAAATGCCGATAACCAATAAGCTCTTGCAACCATCCACTCCACATTCCCGGAATCATCATTCCTAAAGCCATGAATGCCGTTGTGATGGCAAAATGTGCGGTTTTAAATTCTCCTTCCGCAACATAGATCATTACGAGCATATAAGCTGTAAAACCAAAGCCATATCCCAACTGCTCAAGAGCAATACATATATTAATAATTAGCAAACTATCGGGTTGAGTATATGATAAATAAATATATACCGCATTAGGAAGGTTAATTGCCACAACCATCCACCATATCCACTTTTTCAAACCGTGTTTTGCAGCAAGAAATCCTCCTAATAAACCACCGATAATAAGTGCTACTATTCCAACTGTACCATATACAAATCCTACCTGTCCTGTAGTAAGAGCCAATCCCCCTACTTCCTGAGCATCTAATAGAAAGGGTTGAGCAAGTTTTACCAGCTGGGATTCTGATAAACGGTAAAGAAGCAGAAAGGCAATATAAGTACTAATATTATCTTTCTTGAAAAATATAACAAATGTCCGAAAAAATTCAGAGAAGAAAGTTTCGGATTTATCTCGTATGGCAGGGCGATCAGAAACAGGATAGGGAAGTATAAATTTATGATACACAAAGAAAATTATAAATAGTATGCCCAAAGTAACAAAAATTAATGACCACGCCAAAGGAGTATTACCTACTCTTGCTTGAAAAATTGACTGGGTTACGGTTTTTAGATTAATATCTAGTTGAACTACTGCTATTGCTGGCTTATTCCAATTTTTTTCGGAAAATATCAATCGATTTCCATGCAAAAGCGAAATGCTTTTATCACCGGAATCCCTACCAAAAATAACTATAACTTCTTTTCCTTCCTCAGGTGCGTTCGAGAGGTGAAAATAGAGTTTACCAACATTTCCAACAAAATCTTTCTTCTTCACCTTCTTTTCTCCAAAATGTTTTTGGATAAAGTTTCCTGAACTATCTATCGGCTTTTTGAACACATTACCAATTCGCCCCCAAAAAGTAATTTTCCTTACTTCTCCAGTATCTTTTACTACGTGCCCCTGTTCAACATTCCAATTCTCTGCATGGGAAACAATGGAATCGACCTCAGATCTTTTTCTTGGGATTATTTCAATCACCAAAGTACTCGGTTCACAAATAATCTTTAATTCCTCTTCTCGTATGGAAAGATTTAGAGAATTCACATCCACAACTTGTAGCGATTGGTTATCAGTAGCCGAAAAAACATTAACATCAATTGATTCTAGACCTGTTTTTGTCTCAATAAATCCAACAAGGATAAGTAAAAGTCCTTGCCCTGTAAGCATCGCAAAACGATAAAATGTACTCCTAACACCCACAAACCACGCCTGTTGATGTTTATCGAGTCCAAGCATATAAAATCCATCAGCGGCAATGTCATGAGTGGCAGAAGAAAAAGCCAGAAACCACAGAATTACAAGAGTGATAGTGAAAAACCATGGTAGTTGTATGGTAAAAGCAATTCCAAGAAATAGCAAGCCGAGTATTAGCTGCACAACGAATATCCAGTTCCTCTTTGTTGAAAATGCCTCAATAACCGGGCTCCATAAAGGTTTAATAACCCATGGAAGATATAGAGCACTTGTCCAAAAAGCCATCTTAGAATTTGGTACTCCCAGCGTTTTATACATTGCTACCGACACTGCCATTGCAACTATATACGGAATTCCTTCAGCATAATATAAACTGGGAACCCAGAACCATCCGGAACGTGCATTTCCATTCGATTTTTTTTCAATCTTTGACATACTTTTCCTGCAAATTAATATATTTTTTTCAATGTGGATCCGGGATAATAGTGGTAAACAATATCCTCAGCTATAAAGCCTTTTAATGACATCCCGAGAGCTCCAATTTGACAATAGCCGACGCCATGTCCCCACCCGGCGCCCTTTAAAATAAATGCTTCGGGAATATCTTCAATACCTTTTTCAATATCAATAACAAAAGCCGAACTATATAAAAAAAGTTCATGGAAAGTTTGCCGGATAACATACTGATCTTCCATGATAACAGATTCTTGTTGTCCATCGATATGTCGATAATCAACCTGAACTTTAATCAATCGTCCGGAATAGCCTCTTTTAACCGGCCTTATCGCCAGTATTGCCGCGGCGTCTATATCCAGTTTCAAGTTCAGCAGCGCCGTAATTTCCTTTTGAGTATAACGAAAATTCCAGCGAAAATATTCTCCCTCCTCATCTACATTCCCTAAATAATTTTTCAAATCTTTTTCATAAACAAATGCAGGGCTACAGAATGTTTTAGGAGAATTCTCGATCCATTTTCTTACCGATTCCTCCGAATTTAAAGGTAAAGCATTATATATAAACCCATCTGGCGCATCCGGTATTGCTTGCAAATACGGTAGTGGTTCACCCTCCCATACATTTTCAAAGGTTTCCATTACGCCGCCACAACTTTTCGAATACCTGGCATCACAAATATTATCGCCATACATAAGCACCTTGCCAGAAGTATTCAAAGCGCCTTTTATAGACTGTTCGGTTAAATGTGTAGTTCCCTGATACCGCTGGCAGCAATCGTCATTACATACATCCATTCCGAGAGCCCGATGTTTCATTTCAACATTCGCCAACATCCAGGATCTTGCGACAATTGTTTGAGATTCTATTAACGCTTCAGGACAGGCAGCTCCCATTTCCGAAGTTGCCACACACATAAGATATTGCTCAATAGGCAGCTCATTAATTAAAATTAAACTCTTGCCCACACATTTAATTTCAATACAACCTAGCAGATAGACATCTAAAAATTTCTTCCAGTGGAAATCTCTTCCTGAAATAACATTTTTAACTTTTATACCGGCTTTATTGCCAATTCTATATTCAACATTTATAGGTTTAATTGACCAACTATTACTTTCACCTACTGCTTTAGTATTAATAAAAACCGAAATAACTGATTCAGAAAGATGAAATTCTATCCGGTCATTGCTAACTAAATCAAATTTGTTATCAGCTTTAGAAACCATGTAATACTGCGGTTCCTGGGGAATATCTATTGTTATAGATTCCTCTTCATCTTCAGGTAAAATAATTCCAACTCGCAAACCCGGTTCTGTCGTAGGAATGACATCAGGTTGAAGCATTTATTTATTCTTCCAGGCTAAATAAGCGTCAATTCCAGCACCAATAGCTGGAGCTTCTCGCAGATTTGATATTTGGAGTAGATCCTCAGAAAATTTACCATCAGGGCAATAATGTTTTTTTACTCTCTTATTTAACACATCGGATTCCATGATCATTTCCGATAAATGATTGAAAAATGGTTTCCACACAATTTCATCACCTTTAGAAGACCTGAATAAATCTCCCAGACGTTGACCAATTACTATTGAATCAAAAACTTTCCCCAAATAAGGATGCTTACCGGACAGCTTCGGCTTATTTGGATTAACAAAAGAAAATAGATTCTGCCATCCAGCATTTACAGTTGAAATCCTCTCATATAAAAGGAGTGCAAGATAATAAGTTATCTTTTTATAAGTTTCTAAAGCTGGTTTCTCACCTTGAATTGCTTTATCCTTGATCTGCTGTAAATATATACCGTTGGAATTTAGATCATTCAAAGAAATCCCTGATAAATCACTATAAACAGATTGTATTCCTTTAGCTGAGGCGTATTTTTCTAATGGATAATCTTCCTCACTTTTCATCTCCCACGTTTTCGCAAACCAATCTTTAATATTATCTAATTGAACTAAAGAACCATCAAGTTTTAAAGCATCTGCTACTCCCGTACCGCCACCAAGATAATAGGAATTCATCACATTGCGAAACTGTCCGTCCTTAGCATATTCCTCCCCAATTCCACAATAAGACGCATCACTTCCCAGACCTGCAATGGGAGACACAAATTGAATCTCTGAACCGGCAAGCCGATTTTCAAGATCTCTACAATAATATATCATACGCGGACCATTAGCCATAACTGCAATGCCAAGTATATCTTCAGTTTTCAATCCGGGCATCCCAATACCAATAAGCACTTTTTTTACACTACTTTTCGCAATTATCTGTTCAATAACTTGAGCAGTGGCTTCGATATAAGTCTTACCATGCTGGATCTCTTCTGCCGTTAATTGAATATCGCTATTTTGAAATTCAGCGAGCTGCTCAGTTATATTAACAGGGGTGAAATTTTCTATATATCCACCTATTTCATTGTATAATTTCTCTGCATGCAGTTCACCAAATGAGAATGTATTTTCACCTTCAACTACTAAAGACCAGCCACTAACTTTTGTTGCACCACCATCGATACCAATTAATAGGAAATAATTTTCCATTAATCACCCCTCAATTTATCATTAAGTCAACATTATTAGATATTTCATAAAAATTACTGATCATTGATCATTTGTAATTGGTCATTAGTCACTGGTATTATTTGTTTTCGCTTACCAATAGATTTAATGTACATATTTAATTGTTTTCCTATAATATTAATTTCTTTCATAAGTGTTCCAAAATTTTCATCATTTAACAATTTCCTATTGTGCGCTTTGGTTAACCAAGTCTTTGTTTCATATAAAGAACCTCTCGAATAATATTCGAATTGCTTACTCTCTTTATAAAAATACCTTCCATTTCCGCACTTTTACGCAAACAATTTCACCTACATCCATAGACAGTTGATGAACATGTAATTCTTCTAACTTCATTAACAGCTCCCAGTTTATTTTTTAATAAATAATGAAAAGTGACCAATGACTAGTGACAACATTTCGACATCTGCTCGTTTATCTTAATCCTCCGCTCAATCGTCTTCATTCTCATATAGTCTTTCGCCTCATCATTTCTATCAATAGTATGCTGATCAATGCTATGATCCGTTCCACCGGAATGCCTGACAACTTCATAAATCGGATCCCAAATTCTACCGATACGGTATTCCTCACTAATTCTCAAAACAAGGTTATAATCCTCTCCGTAATTTTGTGCATACGGTTCGTCGTTAATACCAAAATATCCCATATCTTTGATTATCTGAATCGGGATAGACCTTGGTGCACCGGCGCCATTTACACGGAGTAAATTATTTCTACCATTATTCTCTGTCCATTCATCATGAGTCACAACAGGGATTTCTTCTATCCTGAAAAATTTGCCTGTATCTTTCTTTTCCCACATCTCATAGGAACCAATAACCATACCGATTTTTTCATCAGAATCAAAAACATCAATAATTTTTCCCACTGCATCGGGCTTCAATCTATCATCAGAATCAAGTTGAACATAGTACTTACCTTTTGCCTTCTTAATTCCTAAATCGAGGGACAAGCCAATATTGTTAATATCTGTAACAATCAATGTTACAGAAGGTTTTGTCTGATCATATTTGGTGCCTCCCGGCATATAGGATTCTACTGCAGTAGTTGTTGGATCATCAAAGCCACCATTTACAACTACTATTATCTCGATATTTTGCTCAGTCTGCTGAAAAACGCTTTCAATAGCAGTTTCAATAAAATCGGGTCTGTTATTAACAGGAATAACAACTGAAGCCAAAAATTTATATTCTTCTATTGTTTCAGGTCTTTTATGATAATATGCTCCCGGTTCAAGATAAGCACCAATCCTCTTTAAATGATCGGTTAGAATATTCTCTGCCTCTTTTTGGCTCTCTTTACCAGCTAAAAGATAATCAAATACATTATGCTTTTTCCCTTCTGCAACTACCTGGTAAAGTGAACCGGAAAATTTATTAGCAATATGAATTATTTTAAATTTTTCAGACAACTTCAAACGAATGTCATAAAGAGTATTGTATTTCACAGATTCATCAAAATAACCGACCTCTTTAAGCGCATTTCTGGAAAAGAAAAATACCTTACCATAATCTTGATTATCCCGTACACGTCCCACATGATATTTAAGCAAGGGGATTTCCCGCTTGATGCCATCGGTAATAAGCTCATAATCAGCATAAAGCATTCCCAGACGAGGATACTTTTCAACGATCAACTGAGCAGCCTCAATATAGGAGCGTTTTAAATAAATTTCAGCGGCAAGGTTATCAATATAAAGAATAAAATCACTTTCCGCAGTCTCAATGGCTTTATTCAATTGCGCCGAAACCGTTATATCAGCCAACGGTATTACTGTGGTTTTTACCGATGTAATGTCGAAATCCACATCTGTTTCAGCATCATTATTCAGGATAATTAATTCGGAAACTTCCTCGTTCTGATTAATTATTGCATCTAAAATATTTGAAATTCTCTCCGGCGGATAGGGTGACTTGCTGGTGTAATGTAAAACAACCCCGACGGACATTTTGGCACTTGGCATAAAAACTCCTTTAGTTCAGGTTAATTTATTAGCAGGTTTATTTACATCTGTTTTGATAAAGATATTTAAATTCATTGTATAAAATTAATAAATCACAGTTATAATTTCTAATGTTTTCCTAAATGTACATTATAAACAGCCATTATTGCAGAAGCAGGCGCAAAAAGGACCAGGCACCCGATGAAACAGGCGACGCGGCAAGCGGATAGACAAGCATACGGAGTTTTGGGAACTACCGCCGAAATTGACGGTCTCTGTACTACCTGAATGGCTTTCCTGCAACATTATTGGTACTAAATACTGCGCAGGAAGGGTTTTACCCCGCAGGACTTAAAATACTTAAGCAGGAAAGTCCAAAATGTGCGCAGGAAGGGTCAAACTACCGCAGGACTTGAAAAATACTTAAGCAGGAAGGGTCAAAACACGCGCAGGAAGGCTTAAAACAGCGCAGGAAAGCCTGAATCTTTAGCAGGGAAGGGTTTTACCCCGCAGGACTTTAATTACTTAAGCAGGAAAGGTCAAAATATGCGCAGGAAGCCGATATTTTGAGTACGGAGATCGGAAAAGACATTAAATGGTCTCTTTTCTCGACAATTGTGGTATAAAAATGCCGGGGAACGGGGAAAAATGAGAAGATTAAAGTACACCTGTCAGGTTTATTCAAATAATCGCTTCCGAGGTAGAAGAATCTTTTAAACCTGACAGGTGTATCGCAGTTCACGATGAAGAGTTGCGATAAATGCGCTGGGAGTGAGCTCCCGACGCAACTTATGATAAAAGTTTTGTCTATTAGATTTTATATGATTTGCACAGAATATCCTTGAAAATTGATAAAATTCTATTAATATTTGAATGTCATATGGAAAACTATAGAATAACTTATTATAGGAGAAAAATGAAATGAATAATATTCAATGTGCATTTGATTTCTTTTATTTATTTTCACGATTCGAATTTGCACTAAAAGCACTTAAATACTATGACCAAACCAAAAGAGATGTCAAAATTGATTGGCCTCGATTTGCTTTAGAGCACAATGATAGATTTAAAATAGATCATCTTGACATCAAAGACAAAGAGGTCGCAAATTATTATCTTGAGAATCCGCCTCAGAAACAAGTCGTACGGGACGGAGAAATTGCATGGTCTAGAACTGTGCCAGACTATTGTTGTCAATTAGATTTACTTCTTTTATATATTCGTAGAGTTAGAAATAACCTTTTCCATGGTGGCAAATTTAAAGGGATGTATTTTGATAACCCAAACAGAAATAAAAAATTACTTGAAAACGGTATAAAAATTTTAAATTATTGTGCATTATTAAATCCAGAGATTAAAGATGCGATAGAATCTACGGGTTAAATAGAGGAAAAAACATGCAGTTCATGGGCTTGACAGATACAGAAAAGCAAAAACTTGAATATGAAGTGGTTTCTGATCGTGCCAGATTGCTCCTAACCCGATTGTTACGTCATGCAACAAGAGCCGAGAACAATACTGTAAAAATAGTTCTTCAAAATAACGTGGTTAATATCGCTAGAAATGTTCTTGATTTACCAATCTATATTTTGGAGGCTGAAGATGGGGATTATTATTATCCTTCTGAGTATGGTTGGCACAATGCGGAAATTGAACTAGTTCTGAGACGACCGGAAACCCCTGATTTAGTCGAGATCATAGCGGATTTGATACAGGAAGGAGTCCTTGATGTTGAAAGTGTAAATAATATTCTTGAAAATGACAACCTATCCTTCTCCTTTGGGAGTTCTGGTAATCTTGACGATATTGACGTCTCAGTACAGATTTTATCGATTGAAGAAATTGAAGAGTCAGAATCAGAGGTTGATGAGCATCCTAATATTCGACTTTTGGTAAGCAGAATGAGTACATCGATAGAGCAGAATGACCCTGCTGCTGTTTTACACGCCAGTGCATCCGTTTTTGAAACATTAGCCAAGGATATAATTAATATAGAGAGCACTCAGGACCAAACTCTAGCATCGTTTTTTGATAAATACAGAAATGATTCAGAGCTTCCTAATGAAATTTTGGATTACATATTAGATATTTACAGAAGAAGAAACACTGAACCATTAGCTGGACACGGTAGTACCCAACTAACAAATATTACCCAAAAAGATGCAGTCATACTTGCAGAAATGACGCGAGCATTTATTAGAATTGAAAGGCAGTTGTCCGCTATGAGTATTAGACTCGAAGGTTCAGAGAGCAGTGAATAGTGAAGCATCATATAACATGCCAGTTCACCAGAAGGCAAAAAACCGCCGCTGGTGAATTGCGTCGTTAGAATAACAAAAATGAAAAGAATAGAGACCATTAAAGAAATATCTTCTCAACAGCCCCAAAAGCAAGTTTGGAAATATTTACGAACTTTTCTAGATGAATCAACAACAACCAATCGGATCAAGAAATTTCATAAAATCCCCATTGACAAAAAAGATAATAATATTAAAAAACAAGCAGAACAAATTGGATATTGTATTTCACAAGCCGAAGAATATTATAAATCAGCCAAATACGCCACAGTAACAACGAAACCTTTATTGCTGTATTATGGTAGCATATCTCTATCTACAGCTTTAATTTTATTTGTAAATGAAGGTAACGTTTCATTCGATTACTTGAGGAAAACAGGGAAAAAATGGGGACATGGTCTTGATGCAAAATTTAATAATTTCCCTAAAAATCTTAAAGGAATAGCTTTAGATGATATTTTAAAAAATATTTGCGCTACGATTAGAAAAGACGATAATAATATTGCCAAAGGTCACTTTAGTAAATTTTATAATTCTCTCATTCCATCTGCAGTGATAATTCCTGTTAGCCAAAAAACCAACAAAACCTTACTGAATAAAAAAGTGCCTCAGAATAGTATCGATATAAAAGCGTTAGATAAAATAGACAATGATTTATTAAATACGTTAACTTTAACATTAAATTTACCCGACATGTATGACTATTATCTTGATATCGGAATAAAACCTAATCTTTGTAAGGCAAGACCACAAATCAAAAGTATTCTACATTATGAAAAAGATAAGGTAATAAAGGTTTCCGACAAACACGATGTTTTAATAGACGGGATAAATATAAAAGAGAAAAAAATCCTTTTGAATTATCTTCTGTCCAAAAAAAGCGCTATGAAAACAATTCTTGACATTCCAGACCATCTAATACTGTCTTCTACATATAAATATGGCCCGCAAGAATTATTTGATTCATACTACCCCGATTTACTTGACAGTATTAATGGAGATATCTTCATTATCGTAAACCCAGAAAAAGCTTTGGAAGAAAAAGCAACGCTTTATATTTTACTCTATTGTTTTGGAATATTATGTCGATACAGTCCAGATATATGGATGAGATTAATCAACGGCAGTGTTGCTTTTAAAGAATTTATAGATTCTTTATTACAGGTTATAGAAAGAAAATTTCCTAATCTAATTTTAGATCAATTAATGGGTGGGAAACATTATATACACTTATAAATAAAATTCTAACAACTCAATCCAGCGGACGCTAACGCGCCGCTAATTTGCAACGTTATATCCAATACGACTGAACGTTTAATCGATATTATTAAGTATCTAACAATACACTGTTTCTGATAACAAGAGCTGTTTGATGAATTTGAAGTTTAGATAGCGGAATTACTCAAATATAAACTCTCGGTACACGCTTCGATACCGAGCAGCATAGCTCATAAGAGATAGTTCCAATTCGCTCTGCCATTTCCGTTGCCTGAATACCACCCTCAGGTGAATCTCCCCAAATAATTACCTCATCACCTTCCTTTATCGGATCATTACCAACATCGACCATGATCAGGTCCATTGTCACAGTACCAACTATAGGGTATAATTTCCCCTTTATCATCACTTTACCTTTATTCGTGAATGCCCGATTAATCCCATCTGCATAACCAATGGGAAGGACAGCAATACTTGTTTCTTTTTTAGTAGTAAAGTGACAACCATAACTTACATTAGTGCCTTTCGAGAGACGCCTTATCTGTAACACTTTTGACTTCAGCGTCATTACCTGTTTTAGGGATATTGATTCCGAAGTCTCAATTGAAGGATAATGACCATATAAAGATATTCCTACACGAACCATATCAAAATAAGATTCGGGTATATCAAGAACAGCACCGCTGTTTGCCATGTGGATCAGAGGTATTTTCACTTTTTTCTTTTTTAGTTGCAAAAGTACCAATCGAAATTTCCTAAGTTGTTCGTAAGCATAAGATTTATCCCTGCAATCAGAAGTAGCAAAATGGGAATAAAGTCCCTCAACATTTAAATTAATATTCTCGATTGATTTTAATATAAATGGAACAGCTTTATCATACAAAAAACCCATTCGTCCCATTCCCGTATCAACATTAATATGAATATGCACCATTTTCCGCTTTTTAATCGCTACTTCACTCACCCGTTTAACATCTTCCTCACTTGCTAACGTTATTCTTACGTTATTATCGATTGCAGAAGGAATCTCATCCTGGAACAGGCTTCCAAAAATCAATATTTTTTCTTTAATTCCAGCGTTTCGAAGTTCTAATGCCTCTGCCAGCCGGGCAACAGCAAAAAATTTCACTCCTGCATCCACAAGTGCTTTTGTAATAGGAACAGCGCCGTGCCCATAAGCATCAGCTTTTACTACAGCCATCACCTCTGCTGGTGCTACTTTGTTTCTAATATTTTCTAAATTGTATATAAGGTTGTTAAGATTAATTTCTGCGACGGTATAAGGCTTCATAATATTACCTGATATTACCTGTTCTAATTGTACTTATCATAATATCATATATTTAGCATGTGCAAAACTTGAGTAAATAATTAACAATTAAAAATTGACAATTAATATAGTTTCCGTCAGCCGCAGGAAGGTAAATACCTTTCTCTCAAAAACTCCTTAATTTCCTCAAAACTCTCAAAAATATTCGTCGTGCAGCTCAGAACCCAGGCGCTGATTTCGTTAATATTCTCTTCTGTTACCATATAAACCGGAATATCTTTATAGAAAGCAAAAGTAAGCTCACCATAAGTCCCGCCTCCTTGTATAGCATAAGAGTCCCATAAGCAAATCATATAGTCTATTTCATTATTGAGAGATTCCAGATCACCTTTCATTAACTTTCTTACAATCTTCTTGAATTTACTCAAATCGGTGTTCTTAAAAGAGCGAAATTTCCTTCTCTCTTCCTCTGTTAAATACATTTTTTCTTCAATTAATGGATTATAACAATCATGCCCCAGTTCCATCTTTAAAAAGGCTGAAATATCGTCCCTCCACGCTTTCCCGCTATCAGGAGCATGCTCAATAGCACCGGACAGATAGACTTTCATCTCTCCAATTTCCTCTTAAATACAGAATAACTAACAAAATATGTTACAATGCCTAATCCAATCAAGTATAAGAAGTAGAAAAGATTTAAAGAATGATTAATAAACAGCTCTCTACCGCCTTCAATTATAGCAGTTGTTGGGATATAATAAATTATCTGACTAAATACCTCCGGATAATAACTTGTTGGAACTATCATCCCTGATAATAAAAATAGTGGAATCACAATGAATATAATAATTAAAAAATGAGTCGTTTGATTTACGATAAGAGTACTAACTATTATTCCAATTTGAATAATAAAAAACACTCCAAAAATGAGATAGACCCAGAAAAATAATATGTAAGCAAATGGCAATGAAAAGCCAATTACAATATAAAGAAAGATGCTTGATAAGACCATATGGATTATTGTTTCGATAACAAAAGAAATGGATTTCGATAAATGGATTTGCCAGAGAGATAAATTTGAAGTTCTTATCTGGTCCATCAACCCTGAAACATTTGACATTTTCCATGTATTAACTGAAGATAAACCATACGCAATAACTCCGGATATAAAAGCAATAATACCGGGAAACATATATTGTGAGGTATTAATAAAATTAATTCGCGGTAAAAGCGTATTTAACCCAAGGATAAATACCAGATAAAATAAAAAAACACCAATCAGATTGAAAAATAAAACTGACAAAACCTTCTTTGTAGTAGGTTTTAGTTCATTATTAATTAAAAGACATATTGAATTCATATCTTAATAACCTTCGTCTGAAGTAAGTTGATCCAAAAATTCCTCGATGTTAATAGAATGACCGGAAAAACCAACAATACTATCAACATTGATTTTTTCGAGAATATGACAAAACTCTTTTAATCCGTCTATTGATATCTGTACCGTCTTCCCAAATTCACGAATTTCTCGAATGTTTTTACTATTTCGGAGAGTTTCTACAACATCATATCTCCCACTTTTCAACTCAA
>JADHYC010000108.1 GCA_016782645.1 Fidelibacterota bacterium
AATCCCAGGACTAATAAGATTGTATATGTACCTCCACGGAGAAAGGCGCATTTCAAACCAGGTAAGTTGCTAAAACAGTGCTTATGTAAACCACTTAATGAATTATAAAAGCAGATAAAATATTGGATACCATTCAGAGCGTCATAGAGCGATTTACATATTATAATGAAGAAAATGGCTACAGCGTTGCTAAACTTGAGGAAGGAATAGTTGCTGTAGGAATGCTTCCCGGTGTTAATGTTGGCGAGACAGTTAAATTAACCGGGCATTGGATTTCTCACCCTCAGTATGGCAGACAGTTTAAGTTTGAAAGTTTTTCTACAATTTATCCTGCAACCATTTCCGGAATCACAAAATATCTGGGCTCAGGATTAATTAAGGGTATAGGACCCGTTACTGCTACAAGAATTGCAGATTTTTTCAAAGAAAAAACCCTGGATATCATTGAAAATGATGTAGAGAAGCTCATAGAAGTTGAAGGTGTGGGTAAAAAACGGGTAGACATGATAGCAAAGGGCTGGGAAGAACAAAAAGCAATTAAGGATATAATGATTTTTCTTCAATCTCATAATATCAGCAACACCTATGCGATCAAGATCTACAAAAAATACGGTGACAAATCTAACAAGGTTGTTAAAGAGAATCCTTATCAACTTACCTATGATATCTGGGGTATTGGATTTAAGACCGCGGATAAGATTGGAAAAAGCCTGGGTTATGAGGATCAAAATCCTGTGCGGGTAAAAGCGGGAATCTTGTATGTCTTAAATGAAGCGTCTGATGATGGACATGTTTATTTACCACAATCAGAACTTGTTAAGAGGTGTAATACAATACTGAACGTTGATCTGAACGAATCCAGTCCTATTCTTGAAGAAATGGTTTCCGAAGATTTAATCATTAAAAAAAACGAGAAAATATATTTACCTCCGTTCTATTATGCCGAAGTAGGGATAACAAATAAAGTAAAAAGTCTGTCCTTAGAAAATAAAGATATATCCAGTCTCAGAATTAAATCTTTGCGAATCAAAAAAGGTTATTTTTCAGAAGAACAATTAGAGGCAATACGTAAATCGTTGAAATATAGAATATCCATTTTAACAGGGGGGCCTGGTACAGGGAAAACAACCACCCTGATTGGAATTATTGATATTCATAAACAACTCAAGAACAAGATAATGCTTGCTGCTCCCACTGGCAGGGCAGCCAAGAGAATGAACGAAGTCATAGGGTTTGAAGCAAAGACAATTCATAGATTGTTGGAATATAAACCCTCAAATAACCAGTTCATTTATAACAATGAAAATCCATTGCAAACCGACCTTTTGGTAGTAGATGAAGTATCTATGATAGATACAATCTTGATGAATAACCTGCTCAAAGCAGTTAGTGCTAAAACAATCCTTATTCTTGTAGGAGATGTCGATCAACTTCCATCGGTTGGCGCCGGCAATATTTTACGTGACATGATAGGATCTGAAATAATTCCCGTTACTAATCTCTCAAAAATATTCCGCCAGGCTGAAAAAAGTCAAATTATTGTGACTGCCCACAGAATTAATAAAGGTTTATTTCCCGATATTACAAGCGGGAGAGATTCTGATTTCTTCTTCATCGAAGAGGAAGATAATGAGCAGATACCACCCATGATACTTGATCTATGCAAACGAAGATTACCCAAGAAATATGGTTTTAATCACGTTAAAGATATTCAGGTCCTGACCCCTATGTATAGAGGGGATACAGGAGCAAATAATCTGAATAATCTCCTCCAGGAAGAATTAAATCAAAACGATATAGTTTTTCAGCGAGGCGGGAGACATTACAAGAAGAACGACAAAGTCATGCAGTTGAAGAATAATTATAATAAAGAAGTATTTAATGGCGATCTGGGTTTTATACATCGAGTTATTATAGAAAACCAGGTGATGGAAATTAACTTTAATGACCGGATTGTAGAATATGATTTTTCTGAATTGGATGAGATAACTCTGGCTTACGCAGTATCTGTTCACAAGAGTCAGGGTAGTGAATATCCATGTGTGATTTTGCCCTTAACTACTTCTCACTATATGATGCTCCAAAGGAATTTGCTCTATACTGCAATAACACGCGCATCACAATTGATGGTTATTATTGGAACCAAAAAGGCCTTGGCTATAGCAATAAAGAATAATAAGGTTCAGAAAAGATATACATCTCTATTCAAGCATGGAAAGGAATAACTAAATGAGAAAAATGCTTACTATTTTAATCCGTATTTGTTTCCCAATATCTAAGATTCGATGCAAATGTTAAAACATTTAACAATTTATGTAAAACTGCTTGCTTTCTAAACTATAATTTGGTAATTATATAGTGGCAAAATAAAAGAGGAGTGTCGGTTTTTCTTATGATTGCGTTTTTTATCTAAAAACCGCCATAATACTCCGTTGCTTGCAACGGTTGGGATGAATGGCGAACGGGGTATGGGGCGGTAGCCCCATACAGTTCTTTAAAAAATTCGGTGATGCAAAGCATCAAAAAATTGGCGTAATACCCCGCTGCTTGCAGCGATTGGGATAGGCAGTTTTTAGGATTTTTTTTATCATCATAAATTTTAAAAGGTGATCAATGCGGTTAAGAATTAAAGCAAGAGCAGTGCAACCGGGTTTTATTCCACTAAACTACAGTAGCGTATTGCAGGCAGTAGTTTATAAATTGATCGACAAATCCTCACCGGCTTACGCTCAATTTCTGCATGATGAGGGATTTCATTCTGCGCAAAATATTCTCCGTTCGTACAAACTTTTTACCTTTTCCAAATTGACACCTACGCCATACCGATTTAATGGCAAAGGTTTTGAAAGTGTGCATACTATTGAATGGATTTTTTCTACGGCGGTCCAGACCAACTATGAACATCTGGTTTATGGTCTTTTTGCCGACCAAAGCTTCCGAATGCGATTTGGGAGAATTCCAATCAGCTTTACGGTCCTATCAGTAGAATCAATGCCGGAACCGGATTTCGACCAGCAGATGAAATGTGTTTGCCTATCGCCCTTAACCGTTTCATCGCGCCGGGATCGACCGGATGGACAATCAGAATTACATTTTTTAGATTATTTTAATCCTGCGGAGAAAGACCGCTTTATTCATAATATTTACCAAAATCTGGTTCGCAAATGCGAAACTCTCCATCAGAAACCCTATGAAGGTTCAACGGATCTTGCCCTGGTATTTGATCCGGATTACATTGTGAAAAAACAGGGTAAAATCAGTAAACTAATTCATTTTAAGAACGGGATTAAGATCAAAGCCTTTGAAGCGCCTTTTACAATTACTGCTGATCCGGAACTGATTAAAATCGGCTACCAGTGCGGCTTCGGTGAGAAAAATAGCGCCGGCTTTGGGTGTGTGGAGGAGTGGTGAGATGGTTAAATGGTTTACTTGTTGAATGGTTGAATGGTTGAATGGTTTGTTGGGGGTGAGATGAGCAATAAATTGATTTACAAAGAAAAATGTGATAAAGGAGGAGCCTATGCTTAGAGAAAATATTTCTTTTCAACCGACCGGTGATCCCTTTGTGGACGCCGGGGGGATGGCGCTGGAGTATATTGCCGGACAGTTTCCAGAGAAAAATCTCATGGAGTTGATCGAGTGGGCAGCCCGGATTTATGTGGAAAGGTGGGGTACGAAACTGAACTCTGTATTTCATGGTTCACCAATAACTCATCCCACAACAGCGATGAAAGTACGTATTCCTAAAAATATGGAATTATTTAAAGAAATCCTATCAAGCAGAAAAAATCCTGGTTATTGTCGCTATTGTGGCAGGGAAGATTATTTAATTGATGCAGGTAGAGATAAATCCTGTCTTTCCGGATCGGGGACTCTGGTGAACTTTCATCACTCACATGAACCGGGGCTGATGATTTGCCCGCAATGTGCCATAAAATACTTTTTCCTGCCATTTGGAATTTTACAAATGGGTAACCTGGCGCTATTACAAGCAACAAGTCCACAGGGAAAGCGATACTGGCTAAACAAAACAGTTATTGAGAATTTGAATAAAATCGGGAATAATACTTCAGAAGGAATTCTAAAATCGGTCTACTCAAATCCTGAAAACGCACTTTTTCGACTGGCTGCGGATTTCATTACAGAAAACCTTCCCACCGAATTAGAAGAGAATCTAACCCTATATTATTTTACTAATTTTGCAGCCTCGGTTGACTGTGTACTCTATACCATTCCCAGCCCGGTATTTCGGTTTATGCGGCTTGCACTTAAAAATTGTCCGCAACAGTGGTATTTATTTGTCAGGCGATACTACCATATTTCAAAATCAAGATGGAATTATATCGAAGATCAGTGGGAGAAAAAGGGAAGTGTAATTTCGGAAGATGAGTATCTCAATCATAAAAACGATGTTCATCTAAAACTTCTTGCAGGTAAGAGTATTTTATCGGCTTTGCAGCATTTTTATAAAGCCAATTACCTGCATGCAAAACAAGAGATGGATAGTATCATAGCAATTTATTATGTACAGGAGGTGCTGAATATGCAAAAAGAACAAATTATGCTAATTAAGAAGATTGGAAGCAAGATCTTCGAATTGATGGACAAAGAGAGCAATTACAAAAAGTATCTGGTGATGATTGAGGGATCGACCCGGGCATATCAATTGCGGTCGGCTTTAATCAAGATCATCAAAACAAATTACCAAAACGGAGCTGAGGAACCGGTATTCACTATGGATGAGTATGTGAACTATCTTTTCCCGGACGGTCAGTATTGGGGAGAAGTCAGAGATTTATTACTCATCTTTCTGTATGAAAAATTGCATCAGAACGCAATTAATGTAACTGAAATAAGTGATGTTGAATTAAAAGAAACTGAAGAAATAAGCCAAGGCGCATAGGAGGAAGAGATGAAAACAATTCAAGGGTTTGTATTAATCGATGTTGATGTAGCGGCGTTGAATAATGCCGGAGGCGACAAATCATCCAATTTGGAAAATGCCGTCATTACTAAAAAAATCAAAAAGAACGGAAAGGATTATCCTTATGTATCCGGTCAGGCATGGCGTTATTGGTGGAGGGAAACCCTGGTTCACAGTCATAGTTGGAAAATGTCACCGGTAATTCGGGAAAAGAAAATAGCCTACTGTCATGTCAATCCTGTAAAGTCGGATAAAGTCTTTTTAGTTTAATTCGAGCATCTTTTGCTGTAAACTGCCAGTTTATCTTTGCATTCTTATTATTTCGGTGCTCTTGCCATGCAGCACATTCTCTTCTTATGGTTGA
>JADHYC010000109.1 GCA_016782645.1 Fidelibacterota bacterium
TTTTTGTCTGTCTAGAGTGACATCTGGGACATGTTTTCTTAACCATTTTTATCTTAATATATAAAAATTCTCTGTAATTCGCTGAGTATTAATCGATTACCGCTATTTCAGCCACCATTATTTGTCTATTATACCTAAAATTGCTAAAATGAAACTCATTATTTCTGGTATTATTCAAGATAAAAAATATTTCAAAGAAAAAGCAGAACCGTTCCTAAACAACGACGATATCATTTACGTTGGCAACTCAGGTCCAAAAAGACGAAATGAGCTCTTAGGCGGTGCTTATGCTTTGCTCCATCCTATAAATTTCGATGAACCTTTTGGGATGAGCGTAGCCGAATCAATGTTTTGCGGAACACCCGTTATTGCCTTTCATAGAGGGTTTATGTCAGAACTTATAGTTGATGGTAAGACGGGATTTCTTGTCAATTCTGTAGAAGAAGCTGTAGAGCGCTTGAGTGAAATTAAAAAATTAGACAGGAGCTATTGCAGAGAATGGGCTAACAGTAATTTTAGTCAGAAGAAGATGGTAGATGATTACCTTAATGTTTATAAGAAGATTCTTGGAATAAGATGAAGTGAGCCATTACAAAGTTATCGACAAGAGCTATGAAACCGTAAAATCTACACTAAATTCTTCGTGATATTCAAAATCCGAAGATTATCTCAATTTTCCTTTGCTATTTTAGACCTGCATGAATTCTCGCCAGATCAGACCGTACGATTCGTATGAAGGATTCATCCCAAGACTCGTATGAGTATGAACAGCTCTCCGATAATTTGCTTTTCAAACACCAGTCGGGTCTCCGATTTGAAAAAACTCTTTCTGATGAATTAGTTGTATTTGGGATTTCTAATTCTGGATAATTAAGATACAAAAGCTTATAGAATCAAGAACAAAATATTGATATAAATATTAAATTATTCCTCTCATTAAAATTGCCAGTAAACACTCAATAGTTGATTCAGCACCTGAGTTCAAATTCACAGACAAATCTCCGATGATTCCATCAAAGCATCTTCCCGTTTCCGTATCATACATAGGAATTCTAGGCATGTTTTGACCTGTAAACCAGCCAAAAACAGATTCGGCATTTTCTTTATAGATATTGCTATTAGTGATATCAGCAAACGATTTCATTCCCCGGTAGAGTGAATTTATTCCATATGCAATTTGTGGAAAATCCACCTTTTTGTATGTTTGTTTTGAATTCAGCGTTATCTCACGTGGCATGTTATTTTCAATTAAGAACGGTATAAAAGAATCAGCCCAGGATTTTACGCTGTAAAAGAGAGTAGAATCTCCCGTAATTCTAAATGCTTCCAGAAGTGCATAAGCCTGATTGTTTCCCCAATTGTGCCAGATATTTTTCCAGCAGAAGTACATGCCGTCGAGATCGTGATTTTTATCGCAATATTGGTATTCCATAAGTCCTTTTGAGATTTTCTGAATAGCCTCCGAGTAATCAAAATCTCCTGTTCGGTGCAGTTTTGTTAGAGCAATTAATAGCTCGCTGTTCATATCGGGAGCATCTTTGATCAGCCAGGCAGGTCGCTGTCCAAGATATGTAATATTTCGAGAAGGGTATTTTTGTATAGATTCCTGAATATACGCATCTGCTGATCTAATGCGATTTGTAATTTTTTCCAAAAACACGGAGTCTTTCGGAGAGTCCTTGAATATACAATAAGCAGCAGTAAGTCCTCTCAAACCGCGAATTGCCCACCATCCGAATTCGGCAATGCTATTTTGATGTGTTTTATTGATTTTGCCGTCCTGAAGCAGAAAATTGTACCACAATCCGTCATCTCTGCTCATATAAAGAAGAAAATTTGTCATGCCAACAGCAACGGGAATGAGGCTTTTATTATTATAAACTAAAATTTCTTTCTCCAGTACTTCCATGAATCTTCCAACATCATCTACACAAGAAATCCCTTCACCTATAGCGCCGGTAGGTTTATAATCCGGATATTCGGAGTATATGTAAATAAATGAAATTGTTTCTCCATCTATTTTAACACTATCCACTAAGGAGAGAGCATGAGATAGGTTTGTAGGTGAAGAAGTTGGTAAATGAGATTTTCCATCATTATCACATGAACAGTAAGAAATACAAAGAAATAATAGTAATATAGAGAGGGCTTTTTTCAATTAAACCAACCAGTCATTTTTATTAAAAACAACATCTTTTTTCTTAATATAGGCTGCACCAATAACAGTATCTGCTCCGGCATAAATAACTATATAACGATCTTCACGTTCAATAGTAGCACAACTAAAAATGACATTGGGGACAAAACCGTTTATTTCCCAGTCCAATTCCGGCTCAATGACCGGAGTTGATTGCCTTGCTATAACTCTCCGCGGATTATCATAATCCAATAAGGCAACACCTAAACGGTATGTATCTGCTTTGTCAACTGCATGATAAAAAAGAAGCCAGCCTTGTGGATGATATACGGGAGGACCGGCAATTCCAACTTTTTTGTGTTCCCATGTACCAGGGATAGGAGACATTATCTTTGTATGGTTATAAAAGGATTTTAAATCCTTTGAGGATGATAACCAGATATCGGGTTTGCGACGATGTAAAAGAAAATATTCTCCATTGATTTTTTCGGGGAAAAGCGAAGCATCTTTGTTCTCTTCATTAAGGAGAACTCCATGACGCTTCCAGTTAACAAGGTCCTCACTTGTGGCAAGACATATCTTATGATCTCTAAAGGAAGGGCCTGCAAAACCGATATAGGTCATGTAAAATATATTATCCATTTTCACGATTCTAGGGTCCTCGGGCCCTCTTAATTCTTGAGGCACACTATTATTAAGAACCGGCTCGCTCAGTCGGTGCCAATTTAACAGGTCTTTACTTACTGCATAACCTAAACGGTTTATATATCGCCCAGATTTTTCATTCCCGCCAATATCTGTGGCCCGGTAAATCATGTGGAAAAGCCCCTTCTCATAAACCGCCGCGCAATTGAACACAGCGGCATTTTCCCATTTATGTTTTTCAATAGGTTTAAAAATCGGTTCCTTAGAAATTCGTGTTAATTTCATCATGTCTGAATACCTCGTTAAAAATGTTTTACGGATTTTATAAACTCAACTAATTCTGATTTCGTCGGAAGAGCATCCGTGGCGCCATATCGTGTCACCGTGATCGCTCCGGCACCGTTGGCAAATTGTCCTATGGCATACATTTCCTCCTTATTCAAATCTTCAGGGGTTTTATCGGATTGAATAATTCCTGTTAATAGTCCGGCTAAAAAGGCATCTCCACACCCGGTTGAATCTTTTACTTCAACTTTATAAGCCGGAACCTCAACAGCTGTATGTTGATTTTTCAAAAAGCATCCATTCTTTCCCCGGGTAATTGCAAGTATTTTTGTTTTATCAAAAAATAATTTTGGCACAGCTTTAGAAAGTGAGTTCTCCCCACTTAGAAAAAGGGCTTCTTCCAGGCTCATTTTCAATATTTGCACGTTAGACGCCACTGTTTTTAAGACGTTATAGGCATCTTCTTTGGTATTCCACAAGGATTCACGATAATTCGGATCGAATGATAAAAGTGTATTTGGCGATTCCAGAGAATTTATTAATTGTAAAAATACTTTTCGACTGTCGGGCGTACATAATGGTAGTGAACCAAAATGGACGATATTGGCACGATTCAATTCATCTATAGAAAAATCCTGGAGACTTAATGCGCTATCTGCCGGACTTTTTTCCCAGAATTCAAATGACCGGTCGCCATCCTGGTCAATGCTCACAAACGCTAACCTGGTTTTGTGAAAAGGATCATCTTGCAATAAATCAGTATTTACAGAGTATTCATTTAAATAATTGCGAAGGAATTTTCCGAAAGGATCCCGCCCGACTTTCCCGGCAAAGGCAACATTTAATCCGAGTTTTGCCATTCCGATGGCGACATTTGCAGGCGCCCCACCGGCGAATTTTTTAAAGTTCATGGTGTCAGTGAGAGCCTTTCCCGGTTCCTGGGAAATCAGATCGATTAATAACTCACCCACGGATATAACGTCAAAATAGATCATAAACTCAAATCAATAACTGTCTTTAAACTCTTCTGCTGAATCTGGTTTTTAAACGCCTCTTGAATAACATTTAACGGGAATGCACGAATACTCAGATCATCAAAATTAATTTTCCCGGAAGCGACCAGATCTACAGCTGTTTTGAAAGTGAATGGGTTGAGAAAAGAACCCCGGATTGTAATATCTTTTCGAAAAATATCATAGGGTGAAATCGCCCACTTCTGATCTACAGAACTGACGCCGAAAATAATCAGTTTTCCACCATTTTTTACCAGTCGATATGCCTGATCAACCGCCGCAACGGAACCGACACATTCGATTACGACTTCCGCTCCACCCCGGGTAAATTTGATTATTTCTTCGTCGGCATTTTTATCATTCGGATTGAAAACGGCATCGGCGCCTATTGCCCTGCATAATTCCCGGCGTTTGGCATCAGGTTCGACTACAATAATCTGGCGCGCCGCGGAAAGCCGGGCCAGTTTCAGCATCATTATTCCGATGACACCACCACCGACAATTGCAACAGAATCACCCGGTTGAATGTCCGCATGTTGAAAACCGTAAATTACACAGGATAAGGGCTCCATCAGGGCTGCCATAACAGGTGCAAGGGTTTTTGGTATTTTGTAACATTGTTTCTCCGGGACAATACAATATTCGGCAAATCCGCCGTCGATATCAACTCCTAATGCTATCAGATTCTCGCAGAGATTTACCTTTCCCTTTCGGCAGTATTGACAATGTCCGCAAAAAATATTCGGATCCACACTGACAAAATCACCCTTTGCAAGAGTCTGAACATTATTCCCACATTCTTCCACAACACCACAAAACTCATGTCCGAGGATTACAGGCGGTGAAGCGTGCGACTTCCCTGCAAGTATCTTGATATCGGTCCCACAGATACCACAAATCGAAACCTTTAATAAAACCTCGTTAGTCCGGATTTTCCGAATTGCCTTTTCAACTAATTTTATTTCCGTTCCATCAAACAAGACGGCACGCATAATATACTCTCTAATTCTTAAGCCCGGAAGTTGCCATACTCTCGATAAAATAACGCTGGAAAAAGGAATAAATAACAATAATCGGTATTGCGAGAAATGATGCCGCAGCAAGCTGAGCTCCTAGCTGACTCTCTGCTTGTCCACCGACTTTAAAAAGAGTGACCAACTGGGGCAAAGTCATTAATGCCTCATCCCGGA
>JADHYC010000001.1 GCA_016782645.1 Fidelibacterota bacterium
CCTTGTCGGGTAAGTTCCGACCCGCACGAATGGTGCAACGACTTGGACACTGTCTCAACCAGAGCCTCGGCGAAATTGTAATGCCGGTGAAGATGCCGGCTACCCGCAGCAGGACAGAAAGACCCCGGAACCTTTACTACAGCTTGGCATTGGATTTTGGTTTTATATGTGTAGGATAGGTGGGAGACTTTGAAGTTCCGACGCTAGTCGGGATGGAGTCATCCTTGAAATACCACCCTTATAAATCTAGGATTCTAACCCATCCGCCTGAATCGGCGGAGGGGACATTGTCAGGTGGGTAGTTTGACTGGGGCGGTCGCCTCCTAAAGCGTAACGGAGGCTCCCAAAGGTTCCCTCAGCACGGTCGGTAATCGTGCGAAGAGTGTAAAGGCATAAGGGAGCTTGACTGTGACCCCGACGGGGGGAGCAGATGCGAAAGCAGGGCTTAGTGATCCGGTGGTAGCGAGTGGAAGTGCCATTGCTCAAAGGATAAAAGGTACTCCGGGGATAACAGGCTGATCTCCCCCAAGAGTTCATATCGACGGGGAGGTTTGGCACCTCGATGTCGGCTCGTCACATCCTGGGGCTGGAGAAGGTCCCAAGGGTTGGGCTGTTCGCCCATTAAAGTGGCACGTGAGCTGGGTTTAGAACGTCGTGAGACAGTTCGGTCCTTATCCGCTGTGGGCGGAGGAAATTTGAGGGGTGCTGCTCTTAGTACGAGAGGACCAGAGTGGACGAACCTCTGGTGTACCAGTTGTGCCGTCAGGTGCATCGCTGGGTAGCTATGTTCGGTTAGGATAAACGCTGAAAGCATATAAGCGTGAAACCTTCCCCAAGACTATATTTCCCTTTCCCCCCGATTTATCGGGAGGACTAAAGGTTCCTTGTAGACTACGAGGTTGATAGGTCATAGGTGTAAGACCAGTAATGGTTTTAGCCGAGTGATACTAATAAACCGTGAGTCTTGACCAAAATTTTTTATAATTTAGGTTTTTAATATATAATCGAATTTTTCTCTCAATGAATTTTTTCCGGTGGCAATAGCGGAGGGGAAACACCCGATCCCATCCCGAACTCGGAAGTTAAGCCTTCCAGCGCCGATGATACTGTCCCGGTCACGGGATGGAAAAGTAGGACGTTACCGGGAATCATTAGAACGTCCCGAATATTCGGGACGTTTTTTTATTGTATATATATGACTCCTTATTTATATTGTTTATGTGGACTATATATTTATAAGTAGTAAAAGTGAAGGTTCAAAAAAAGTTTTGTCCTATCTCACATTTTATTAATTTTAAATGAAGTATTTTAAAAATAAAAAGTATAGGAGGAATAAATGAAGATTAGAAAATACTTACTAATTATGTTTTTTGTATTAATCTCTTCTACTTTATTCGCTCAAGTTGGAGATGGAGTTTTAAAACTTGAGACAAATTATTTCTATAACTTTGAGATATTCTATTTGGCTGATTTTAATTTTAATGATGGAAGTCTCAGTCCCAATATTTTTGGATATTCATTATCTTATACACCTAATGATCCAGTAAGTGGTACTCCAATTTCAATTAAGATTGAATTTGAGATGATAGCAGACGTACCGTCACTTGGTCTTGAAAATCGGCGAATTTTCTATGTGTTAACCAGAGCTTTTGACTTTAAGGGCGAAGTTAAAATTACTAGTCAAGACCTTGATATGAATATGGATAACATCTATTACGTAACAGGTGAGCCTGTTACAGGTCTTGGAGCTGATGAAACTGATATAATGCCTGAAGAAGAATTTGCAGGGATTCAGCAAACGGTAATGGGTACTGGCAAACTACCTGCTGGTGGTTATACATTTAGATTAGGCATTTTAAATGAAGATAATACAATGCTGCTGAGCGAGTATCAGACAATTGCAGTTTCAAATCCAACAACTCTTGATCTTGTTTCACCAGGAGGAGCTCTCGAGGATGGATTAGAAATCTACACAACTTTTCCAGTTTTCCTATGGGAATCTCCGGAGTCTATGTGGAATAATGATAATTGCCCTGAATGTGGTTATTATATCCGGGTAGCCGAATACAATTCCGCAACACATAGCTCAGTTGAAGATGCACTTTCTGACGATGCCAGTCTTCCCTATCCTGATGATGGAGATTATTATAGACTTCCTATTGTTCCTGTTGTTTCCTTTGGAACAACGCAACTCTTTACTGCTGAAAATTCATTTCAGTATCCTTTAACAGGTGCTAAACCACTTGAGTGGGGGATACCATACGTATATCACGTAAAGAAGATATATCCAACAACGTCAGGAGCTGAAACTGTTGAAAGTGACATATATGCTTTTTACATTCCGTCTATGGGTGGAGAAGAAACAGAAGGTGGAACAGAAGGTGGAACAGGAGGAGCTAATCAATATCTGGAACTGTTAGAGCAGATTTTAGGCTCTGACACTTTTAATCAATTATTTACCGGTCAATTAAATGGTTACCTTCCTACAGGAGTTGTTATTCTTAATGGTACTCAGCCACTTACACTAGATCAGCTATCAGTATTGGTAGGGCAGTTTTTAGCTGGGGATATCACGATACAAACAATAACTATTGAGTAGGGAGATAAATGATGAAAAAATTAAATATTTTAATGATATTACTCCTTGCTATTTTATTTATAGAGCAGGGATTTGCAGTTGATAAAATAGCACTTACTTTAAAAGCTCGTGGAATAACACAGCTTAAGCGGTCTACTGAAAAGGATTTCAAACCCAATTTAAAAGTTGGAACTTCTCTTTTTTCAAAAGACCATATAAAAACCGGTAAAAATGGTTATGCAGTGTTAGTCTTTTTAGATGATAAAAGTCAAATTAAGATACGGGAAAATTCAGAAATGGTAATTTCCGGTGAACGTCAAGATGATGCTATTTCGAAAACAATATCAATGCAATTTGGTACGCTTAAAGCTGAAGTCAGTCCTCAAAGGAAAGGGGAATTTATAATAGCAACCCCGACCTCTGTTGCATCGGTAAAAGGTACTGTGTTTTGGGTAGTGGTTATTCCGGGGGTTGGTGATATTTTTTATGGTGTCGAGGGATCGATTGAAGTTACAAATAATGAAAGTGGTACCGTTATTGTTGTTGGTGCAGATCAAACAGGAACTTCAGCTCCAGATGGTGATGTAGGTGTAGAAGATACCGAAGAAGGAGATCCACCTGAAGAGGAAGAGGAGGAGGAAGAGGAAACTGAACCTACGAATACGTTAGAATTTCCGCTTCAAAACGACCAGGGTGATGTCAAAAATGTTAAAGTAGAATATAAATAATAATTCTGTTCCTGAATTATATTTAGGCATTAGAAAATATTTATAAGGGGTTTAGATGCAATTTAAAATGTATCGGATAATTATATCTGTATTAGTAATAACTTGTGTAGCTTTTGGACAGGCTAAAATATTACATTCTCCTCCAAGGGAAGTAGTAATGGGTGTCCCGATACTTATTGAATCTATCATTGAAGATAATACTTCCGATGTGGAAAGGGTTCGTGTGTTTTATAGAGTTGCTGGACAATCAGCATATCTTGAAGAGGAGATGCTTGAATATATGGGAGTATTCAAGGCTAACATTCCAGCAGAATATGTAACTGAAAACGGTGTTGAGTATCTTATCATTGCTGAATTTTCTGATGGCAGTATGGCAGCTTTCCCTGAAGTTGATCCATATAATGTACCGATGTTCTTATCGGCACAGAGGAGGGTTGAATCCGTTGAGACGAATGAGATAGCACTTCGTGAAATTCAGGGTGGAATACCTTCCAATGTTATTATTCTCGGTCCGGAAGAGGGAGAAATTGTTGCTTCTGAAGAAGTTATTATTGCAGTATCTTTATTCAATACACCTGATGTGGATTTGAAAAGTATTACACTGGAATTAGATGATGTTTCAATTCTTGAATATACAGAGATAGCAGAAGATTTGATTGTTGCACGTCCAAAGAATGTGCAACCTGGAATGCATACTATTAAATTAAATATGGCAAATCATATCGGGGATTCTTATTCAACTGTTATCTGGCATTTTACTGTTGTGAGGACTGTGGCTCAAGCTATAAGAATATTTAATTATTCAGGACGAGTCACAGCGCAAACCAGTTCTGAACAGGTGCGTGGTGTTAGACAAAATATTCATTATGTTAGAGCAAATGCAAATGGATCATTCGATTGGTTAAGATTTACTGCAAAAGGTTTCTTAAGTTCACAGGAAGACCCAAACAGACAACCAAGGAATCGTTTAATGGCTGGTTTAAAAACCACTTATTTTGACATGTTCTTTGGGGATGTAAATCCGCAATTATCGGAATTTACTTTGAGAGGAAAACGTGTTCGTGGTTTGGAGGCACATCTTAAGTTAAAATATTTTAATGTTCATTTTGTTACAGGTGAATCTGAAAGAGCCATTCCAGGAATGATTAATTCTATTCCTGATACCATTTCACAGGGGCTACAGTATAAAAGGTCAGGATATACATATTCGAGAAAAGTAATTGGTATTAGACCATATTTTGGTACTGGCAGGCATTTTCAGTTTGGTTTATCTCTGCTTAAAGCCTTAGATGATACACTTTCTGTTAAAAAAGAATACGGTGGCATTTCTGAAATAGATGATACTTTTATTAAAATGGGAGGAGTAAATAAGCCTAAGGATAATATTGTGTTGGGTACGGATTTCGCTATTTCTATAGACAATAGAAGGTTTGTCTGGAAAAATGATGCTGCGTTTTCTTACCTTAATAGGGACATATCAGATGGACCATTAACTTTGAGAGATCTGGATACGTTTCTTCCTGGTGACAGTTTGCAAAATGATACTCTTTCCTTCGGTGAATTTAATATTCCGTTATCAGATATACCCATTGACCCTGGTGACATTTCGAATATTTTTATTATAAATCAGAATTTATCACCTTTATTGCCAATTGTTCCGGATACTAATGGAGTAGTCGGTTTGAAAGAGTTCTTGAACATGCCTTCTACGGCATTTAAAACAGCTTTAACATTAAATTACTTCAACAATTTTGTTGTACTTAAATATCAGAGAGTGGGACCTGAATTTAATTCACTGGGAAATCCCTTTATGAGAAGTGATATACAGGGAGTTAGCCTTTCTGATAAAATCAGGCTTTTTAATAATAAAATATTTATAACTCTTAATTATGACCAAATAAGAAATAATCTAAATAAGGATAAACCATCTACAACTACGACCAGCTCGTTTACTGCTGGTTTTAGACTTTACCCTGGTGAAGGTTTACCCTCTATAAATTTTAATACTCGTCATTACAGCCGGAGTAATGATATTACAGAGTTGGATACTTCATATTATTATGATGATTATGGCAATGTGATTGAGGATTCACTGAAGCTTTCGGACAAGCGTGAAAAAAACATGACTATCAGACAAAATATTCAAATATCTCATCTTATAGAACTTGGAGGAGTTAAAAATAATATTAGTATTACTTATGTTAATTCCGAAAGGAGTGATGGCTTAGAAAACAGACCAGCTGGATTTACTTTTAATTCTGTATCTACTTCAATGATTCGTTTCGGTGTAAGTTCAGTTTATCCATTTCCCTTAAAAACTAATCTTAATATTTCAACAAATAAAAACGAAAGTGGTTTATCCAGTAAGCCTATTGAGTTCGTCACATTAAGTATGCGAGGTCAGTATGATTTTTTCGATGCCGCTTTAAGCACAATAGCAGGATATCAACTAACTAATGCTTCCGGTCTGGTAGATTTTACCCAAAATAATATGTATATAGCAGGATATTTTAAATTTTTAAAAATTAATCAAGTAAGAGGACGGTTAAGTTATACCAGAATAGATGATCGAACCGGTAACGAAAAATTTAATGATGTTAGTTTTATGATGACCTATTCGATAGCATTCTAATCCCTTTTTTCATTTTTATATGAGAAAGAACATAGTAAAACAAACAGCTTTGGGATTGGGTATTGCTGTTGTTATATCAATACTAATTTCATTTCTATTGCTTATCGGAGTTTTTCGAGGTTTAGAATTAAAAACTCTTGATTACAGGTTTCAATGGAGAGGTCCTCAAGATGTATCTCATTCAGACCTTATTATAATAACGATAGATGACCAGACATTTAAAAGCTGTCGTGACCGATATCCCTTTCCGAGAGACTATTATGCCACCTTAGTTGAGAATCTCAACGAAGTCGGTGTTAAATTGATAATGTTTGATATTCAATTCACTGAGCCCGATTTTAAGAACCCTTTGGGTGACCAGATTCTTGCTGATGCGATAAAGAAGTCAGGAAATGTTATTCTTGCTGGAAAAATCGCTCGCATATTTACTCGAGGAGGGCTTTATGAATATGTAGATGAACCTATACCTGTTTTGATGGAAACAGGAAGTGATTGGGGTGTTGTAGGTGAGATGCAAGACTCCGATGGGTTTATGAGGCGCTATTTGATATTTGAACCATATCAGGATAGGTTGTTATATTCGCTCGGATCAAAGGTTTTCTTTTTTGAAAAAGGGCTGCCGATAAGTCCTAAGTGGAGTTTTGATGGACATGATGGTTATTTTGTTTTTTCCGATTCTTCAGGAGGAAATGTCCAGAAAATATTTGGGCATAGAGGGAGTGGTGGATTTGAACAGACAATTCTGATAAACTATTACGGACCTGCCTCAACTTTTCCAACTTATTCAATGTCCTCTCTATTAGATGACGCTGATTTTGATTTAAGGGATGAAGAGGATACTGATTATCTGGAAATTTTTAAGAAGAATTCTATCTATCCCTATGAGTTTAAAGTTGCTCTACTTGCAGACTCAGCCAAACAGGTAGAGGCATTTACAGCACTTGCTCTTGGTGATACAGAAAGAGTGGATGAAATTATCGATTCGGAGAATCCTTTTAAGGATAAGGTAGCGCTGATAGGAGTATCTTTAGAAGAACTACACGATAATAAATATACTCCATTTTATAATTACGGTGACGTTCAGCGCTTGATGCCGGGAGTTGAAACCCACGCTCATGCTATTCAAACAATGATAGATGGTAGCTTTATAAAAGTAGTACCGATATTGGTTGATATCTTAATAATCTTTATTTTAAGCATGATTACAGCGGTTATTGTTATTTTTGCCCGCCCTGTAATTGGTGGTGCTGTTACAGTAATATTATCTGTTGGAGTGATTACAGGTGCATTCTGGCTTTTTACTCATCAATCTATTTGGATTTATTTAATACCTTTAGTTGTAACTGTTGTATCGAGCTACGGTGGGAATGTTATCTATCTTTTTCTGTCTGAACAGAAGGAAAAGAAAAAAATCAGAGGAATGTTTCAGACGTATATGAGTCCCAAGGTTTTAAAATATCTCGAGGATCATCCAGATGCATTTAGTCTGTCCGGAGAAAAGCGAGAAGCGACAATGTTTTTTTCTGACGTTCAGGCGTTTACCACAATTTCCGAAAGTCTTTCAGCAGAGGAGTTATCAATTGTTTTAAATAAGTATTTATCACCGATGACGGATATTTTAATGCAGTATGACGGGTATGTAGATAAGTATGAAGGTGATGCAATTATGTGTGATTTTGGGGTTCCAATGGAGGACCCTGATCACGCTTGGAAAGCCTGTTATGCAGCATTAGACCAGCAAAAAAAATTGGATGTGCTCCGGGGGGAAATTAAAAAGGATCACGGTGTCGATATTTTTGTGCGAATGGGGGTTAATTCCGGTATTGTCAGTGCTGGTAATATGGGCTCTGCCCAGCGATTTCAATATACTGTAATGGGTGATGCAGTAAACCAGGCTTCACGTTTTGAAGGAGCAAATAAGCAGTATGGTACCTATCTTATGATTGGTGAAGAGACGTACAAACGCGTAGTGGATTATATAGAAGTAAGAATTTTAGATAAACTTGTAGTAAAAGGAAAACTTATACCTATTACTGTATATGAATTGTTGGCAAAGAAAGGTGAACTTACTAAGGAGCAATCCAGGATTCGAGAATATTTCATAAAAGGAATTAAGTTGTATTGGGATAGGAAATGGAAGGAAGCTATAAAACAATTTGAATTAGCTATTTCAGTAAATGGACAGGACCCACCTTCAAAAGTTTTCATCGAAAGATGTAAAATATATACAGACAACCCTCCAGGGGATGATTGGCAGGGTGAATTTGTAATGACTACAAAATAGATATTTTTCTTCATCTTTCAATTTTTATCTTACATAAGAAAACATATTGACATACATTAAGTATAAGATATGTTGATGTGTTGTTAATAATTAAACGGAGAAAAGATGGGATTAAGAAAGGGAAAAATTCTTTGGGTTGACGATGAAATCGATTTGTTAAAATCACATATTCTTTTCCTGAAAAGCCGCGGTTTCGAAGTTATTCCTGTATCGAATGGAAATGATGCAATTAAGCTGGTTGCGCAGGAAAATTTTGACCTAATACTTTTAGATGAAATGATGGCTGGAAAGGATGGACTGACTACATTAAAAGAAATGAAAGCTATTATCCCTGGTCTTCCTGTAATTATGATTACAAAAAATGAAGAAGAAAGTCTAATGGAAAAAGCAATTGGAAGTAAGATTACAGACTATCTTACAAAACCGGTTAATCCAAGCCAGATATTGATGGCATGTAAAAAAGTATTAGAGCAGCAGCGTATTGAATACGAACATGTTTCGAAAAATTACGTGGAAGAATTTCGCACGATTTCTAAGCGTCTCTATAATGACCTTAGTAGTGACGATTGGATTGAAATATATCAGAAATTAGCAAAGTGGGATATTGAATTTGATGACCATCCGGATTTAGGACTGAAAGAAACATTAGAAGATCAGATGAGAGATTGTAACATTGAATTTGGGAAGTTTATAGAGAAAAATTACTCTGACTGGATAAATGAAGATTTACATTTTCGTCCAACACTCTCACCTGATGTAATAAACAAGCATGTTTTACCACTTTTAAAAGATGGTAAAAAAGTTATGTTTATTGTAATTGATTGTATGAGATTGGATCAATGGTTGACATTTGAGCCGCTTCTTTATGATTTTTATAATGTGAAAACAGATTATCAATTCTCTATATTACCCTCAGCCACTCCTTTTTCAAGGAATTCTATTTTTAGTGGACTTTTTCCAAATGAAATCCAAAGAGAATATCCGGACATCTGGCCAAAATCAGAAGAGGACGAAACTTCTATGAACAGTCATGAAGCTCAAATGCTTGAGAAATTGTTTAATAGAGAAGGAATAAATCTAAATAATAGATTAAAGTATATTAAAGTTATAAATTCAAATGAAGGTTGGACTACTGACAGGAAAATTACATCATATTTAGGTGAGTCTTTTATTTCTCTTGTATTAAATTTTGTTGATATACTAGCTCATCGCCGTTCAGATTCCGATATTTTAAAAGAAATTGTCCCCAATGAAGCAAGTTATAGATCTGTAGTTAGAACATGGTTCAAACATTCGTGGATATTTTCAGTTTTACAGAAATTTAGTGATTACGATTTTCATATTGTCTTAACAAGTGACCATGGTAGTATTCGCGTTCACCATGATGTGAAGGTTGTCGGTGATAAAGAAACCTCACCTAATATTCGTTTTAAGTACGGTAAAAATCTCAACTGTTCACCAAAATATGCATTAGTAATCAAGGATCCCGAAAAATACAGGTTGCCTGTTTTAGGGGTTAATACTAATTATCTTATATCAAAAGAGAACTTCTATTTCGTATATCCAACCAATTATCATAAATTTCAGTCCTATTATCGTGATACTTTTCAACATGGTGGAATTTCAATGGAAGAAATGATTTTACCAATTATGACAATGACTCCAAAGTAGAATTGATTTTATAGTATAAAGGAATTTTGTTATAGAAAGTAAATTTCCCCCATTTCCTTAGAAAAACTTGTTTAAAATGTGAGCATAGAATTCAGGATATCTCTTTATAGAGTGTTAGTCTTTGCGATTTAGTGAATTTTTATATCTTATGTTTATATAGATTGTATTTATGTTAGATTTAGTAACTCATTCTGCTGAAGAAACTCATAAATTTGGGGAAAAGCTATCTAAATGTTTAAAGGCTGGGGATGTTGTTGCATTAGTTGGTGACCTTGCTTCGGGGAAAACAACTTTAATAAAAGGTATCTGTGAGGGCTTAAATGTAAGAAGTCAGGTAGAAAGTCCAACCTTTACTCTTATGAATGAATATTCTGGGAAATATTCTATATACCATGTAGATTGCTATCGTGAGTGGCGTCTTGAGGAGTGGTTAAAACTTGGCATTAATGAGTATCTTTACGGAAATGGCGTAACGTTAATAGAATGGGCAGATAGATTAGATGAGGCATTGCCTAACGGAACTATACATATTTTTCTTAATCAGGAGATCGAAGATGAGAATTGTAGGTATATAGCTATAGATGCAAAAGATGAAATTGAAAAGTGCATTTCATTAATGGGATTTGGGAATTTACGTTGAAAATTGGCAGTAGGCAGTTATAAGTGAAATAAAGGATACTACAAAGGGAAATAAACTAAAACTATGGTGGTAACATCAATCAACAATCTTCAAATTTAACTTCACTATTGCCTCATCGGTTAATTTTAGGCATTGATACATCTACGCATAATTGTAGCGTTGGTTTGGTGAATGATGGAGAAGTAATTGGTGAGAAATCCATACTTGGAAAATCTGTGGCATCGGAAAATTTAATAGAGCTTATTGATAAATTATTTAGTAAAGATATAAAATTCAGCGATCTTGATGCTATTGCTATCAGCATAGGTCCAGGGTCATATACCGGGCTTCGAATTGGTCTAAGTACTGTAAAAGGCTTAGCAATGCCGAGAAACCTTCCGGTTCTCCCTGTCCCTACATTTAGTGTTTTAGAAAGAGTCGCACAAACTGAGTGGAATGAGAATCTGTTATTATTTATCAAATCTCGCAGGGATATAATTTATTTTACAGCCTCTATTAAGGGTAAGAGATTCAATTTATCTCCTCAGATTTACTATGACCATTTTGATATTGCTCTTACTAAATATCCAAAGATTTCTGTAATTGTTGGGGATTGTAAATTCCCTATTGATAATTCAAGGACACTTTATATAAGATATCCCAGAGGAGATTATGTCGCTCTTACAGCCTGGTATCACTATGAAGATTTATTACCTATGAGTAAGCCTGAACTTGAGCCGGAATATTTTACAAGTTTGGAGTTAGAGAAGTGGAACTCAAAAGATAGAATGAAATATAGCTAGATACTAAATTTAATATGATGAATACAGATAGGTTGATAAAAAGGAAAATGGTGTTTTAATTTGAGGGTGGAATAGAATTAGGATAAATTTGGTGAAGTTATTTTTATGAATAAAATTTAATAAAATTTGAAATCGAATGTCCTCATTTATTTTATTCCCCACTCTTAATATGTAAATTTTGATAGGTTAATAATGGTAGATTGGTTTAGAAGAACAAAAAAGGGTCTTTTAGGTACAGAAAAGAAAGTTATCCCTGATGGACTCTGGACAAAATGCCCTAATTGCTCAGAATACTTATATAAAAGGGAATTGGAACGAAACTTTTGGGTATGTCGTCAGTGTCGTTATCATTTCCGAATACCATGTGACGACTATATTAAGATTCTATTAGATGGTGATTATGAGGAGTTCAATAGTAATATAAGATCAAATGATCCTCTAAAGTTCAAGGCATTAAAACGATATTCAGATCAACTGAAATCTGCAATATCCAAAACAGGCTCTAACGATGCAATCAAAACTGTTATAGGGAATATAAGCCAGCATGAGGTTATTCTGGGTGTTATGGATTTTCGCTTTATTGGTGGAAGTATGGGGTCTGTAGTCGGTGAGAAGGTTTCTCGGGCAATTGATGTGGCGCGTGAAAAAAAATTCCCGCTTATCATTGTATCATCTTCTGGTGGTGCAAGGATGATGGAAGGTATTTTTTCACTAATGCAAATGGCTAAAACCAGTGCAAAACTTGCTCGATTTCATGAGGAGGGAGGACTTTATATTTCGATATTAACTGATCCGACGACAGGAGGAACTACTGCAAGTTTTGCAATGCTTGGTGATATTATTATAGCTGAACCTGGTGCATTGATTGGGTTTGCTGGACCAAGGGTTATTAAACAAACAATAGGACATGATCTGCCTGAAGGTTTCCAGCGGTCGGAATTTCTATTAGAAAAGGGATTTACTGATATAATTTGTGAAAGATCAAAACTGAAGCAACTATTAATAAAAACACTTGATTTCTTCTGTTTGAATGAATAGACCTTATATCCTTGTTACGAATGATGATGGAATTTCTGCTCCAGGGATAAACGCTCTTGTTACACAGTTGAGAAAAATCGGGGATATAGCAGTAGTAGCACCGGATAGCGAAAGAAGTGCCGTCGGTCATGCTATTACATTATCTGACCCTATACGTGTATCAAATTTTGATAAAAATGGGCTTTGGAAAGGATATGCTGTGTCCGGTACCCCCGCTGATTGTGTGAAAATTGCGGTTGGAGCGTTGCTTGAACGACGCCCCGATCTTGTTGTTTCAGGAATAAATTTAGGTTCGAACGCTGGTATTAATGTTATTTACTCAGGTACTGTTTCCGCTGCTACTGAGGGCACTATTCTTGGTATTCCTTCTATAGCAATATCACTAACAACTTATACTGAGCCAAATTTTGATTATGCAGCAAAATTTGCTACTAAACTTGCTAAAGTTGTTTTAAAACGAAAATTACCTGAAAAGACTCTTCTGAATGTTAATATTCCGAATGTTCCTGAAGAAGAGATTCGGGGCGTGCAGATTACACGTCAGGGAATGGCTAATTTCGCCGAACACTTTGATAAACGAATTGATCCGAGGAAAAGAGTTTATTACTGGATGGATGGAGAAAAGGAGGAAATAGAAATGGCGGATGATATTGATGATGAAGTAATAAAGAAGAATATGATTTCAATAACACCTATTAAATATGATCTGACAAACTATAAATCCATAGATAATCTAAAAACCTGGCTGCCTGAGTTCAATTTAAATGAGTAGCATTAGTAAAGTTTGGATTGTTGATTTTGGCTCACAATATACGCAGCTAATAGCAAGGCGAATACGAGAGAATTCAGTATTTTCTGAAATTGTACTTCCCTCAATAAATGTAAGAGAAATATTAGAGAATAGAGTTTCGGCATTAATCCTTTCGGGGGGACCATCAAGTGTTTATGATAAAGAAGCCCCGACAATTTCTAAGGAGATATTCGACTTAAATATTCCAATTCTTGGAATATGTTATGGACTCCAATTAATTTCGAGGCATTTTGGTGCCAAAGTACACTCAGATAACCATCGTGAATATGGTAGAAGTGAAATAAATATTAAGAATAGTCATTCGCTTTTTTATGGAGTAGATGATTCTAAACAAGTATGGATGAGTCACGGCGATCATGTGGATACAATGCCGGAAGATTTTAAAGTAATTGCGATTTCAGAGAATAATACACCGGCTGCTCTAGTCCATAAAGAAAAGCCAATTATGGGTCTACAATTTCATCCCGAAGTGGCTCACACTTCGGAAGGATTTAAAATTCTGGGGAATTTTCTTTTTAAAGTTGCTGGTCTTGAGAAGGATTGGACAGCGGAACATTTTATAAATAAATCAATTAATGATATTCGCGAAAAGGTTGGCTCAAATAGAGTTTTAATGGGTTTAAGTGGTGGGGTTGATTCCTCTGTTATGGCGGTTTTGATTAATAAGGCAATCGAGAATCAATGTATCCCAGCTTTTATTAATAATGGTTTGTTAAGAAAAGACGAACAGTTTCAAGTTATTCGACAATTGAAATCTGAGATGGATTTGCCTGTAAAAAGATACAATTATTCATCTAACTTCTTAAAGGCACTGAAGGGTATAAAAAAACCTGAACAAAAGAGAAAAATTATTGGTCGTGAATTCATAAGGGCTTTTGAAGAGATTGCAAAAAAATATACCGATGTAAAATATTTAGCGCAGGGAACTTTATATCCTGACGTAATAGAGAGTCGTTCTATTAATGGTCCCTCTCAGGTAATTAAAAGTCACCATAATGTAGGCGGTTTACCAAAGAGAATGAATCTTGAACTTATTGAACCGTTCAATAACCTTTTTAAAGATGAGGTCAGAAAAATAGGGAAAGAGTTAGGAATCTCATCCTCGATTCTCAAAAGGCATCCTTTCCCTGGTCCCGGATTAGCTGTAAGGATTATTGGCGAAGTAACTTCATATCGTCTTGGTATTTTAAGAAGAGCAGATGGCATTTATATTGATGAACTCAAGTTATCTGGAGTATATGATCAAATCTGGCAGGCTTTTGCAATTTTAGTGCCGGTAAAAACTGTTGGAGTTATGGGGGACCAGAGAACCTATGAAAATGTGTTAGTATTACGAGCTGTTACCAGCAGTGATGGAATGACAGCGGATTGGTCACATTTGCCAACTGATTTAGTTAGCCGCATATCAAATAGAATCGTTAATGAGGTTCGTGGTGTTAACAGAGTGGTGTATGATGTGACATCAAAACCCCCGGGAACTATTGAGTGGGAGTAGATTAAACAATATTACAGAGAAATTGAAACAACGATTGAGATATTAATTTTGGATATTTAATAGTGCTTTTATTATTGTCATTACTAGTTTAAAAAGGTAGAATAAAATGAACAATACTATTATGACTCTAACATTATTAAAAAAAAGTTGTTATTATTTGTTTATCGTGCTAATCATTCTATTATTTGATTTAAATATTTGTGCTCAGGATTTGTCTGAATATGGAGAAGCAGATACAATTAATGCCTATTTCGATGAGTCGGAGCAACTTGCACTTTTTCAGAAGGGAGTAGATTTATACAATATGGAGAGGTATTGGGATGCGCTTCATGTTTTTAATAAGGTCAATTCTATTCCGCAATCGGAAAACCACTTTATTAGTTCTTCAAACTTAATGCTTATGAGGACTTATCTCCGACTTGGAGATATTGAGCGGTCTATTTTGCTGGGGCATGAGTTTGAGTCATTTTATAAAGAATCAGAATATTTAGATGATGTTCAGTATACAATGGGTGAAGCTTTTTTCAGGCAGAGTCAATATACTGATGCTCTATTATATTTTCTTAGTGTTATGAAGATTACTGATGATGAACGTTTAAGACGTCTGAGTAAGGAAACGTTAGAGACAATCATAGATTTATTTCTATCAGCTGAAGAAGTGGAAAATTTAAAAGAAAAGATTGAGGATAAATTTAATGAAGTTGTTCTTTCCTTAAACCTTTCAGAGAAATATCACTCAATAGGGGAATACAAGCGTGCTAATAAAGAAATCCGTTCGGTTCGAGGACTTGTTAAAGATGCTTTTTTAGAAGATGAGTATATAAAGATAAAAAACCAGGTTAAAAGTCGTCCAACTCAAAAAATTTATGTTGGCGTCGTACTACCTCTGTCTGGACCGATGTCTGGTGTTGGAGAAAAAATTCTCAATGGCGTCAGGTATGCTTTGCATCAATTTCGTTTAAGGTCAGATATTAATGTTTCTGCAATTGTACTTGACAATAGAGGTGACGTTATTCAGAGTATTAAACAGGTAGAGTACTTATCGAAAAATCCAAAGGTTATTGCAATTTTTGGTCCTGTTTCAAGCGAAAATGCGGTCCCAATGGCAGCTTTAGCAAATCAGTATAAGATTCCTATGATTACGCCAACAGCGACTAATAGCGAGTTAAGCTCTCTGGGTCCTTATGTTTTTCAGGCAAATGTCGATTTTGAGAATCTTGGACGTTTTCTTGGTATATATTGTGCCAGTGTATCAGGTATTAAAACTGTGGCATCTCTTTCTCCTGCAGATGAATATGGTAAGGATATGACAGATTCCTTCTGTGAAGCAGTTGATGAATTAGGTGGAAGAATCGTTACCCAACAGTGGTACATAGATAAACCGGAGGAATTGAGGTTTCAGTTAAAGAATATTAGGCAGGTGGGTCTTGAGTTAATGCACGACCAACTTGCTGAAAAGATCCGATTAACGTTGAATCATTTGAGGCAACTTGCAGTTTCAGATACTGCTTGGTGGTTGGATAGTCTATACCTTTCCGTGGGAGAAAGGGACTGTCAGCTTTTTAGTGAAGATACTGTTTATATTCTATCACATCAACAAGCGTTAATATTTGCAGGTCTAATGGATTCACTTGAATTTGAAATTCCTATAAAAGACTCAATTGAATTTATGATAAACTCTATTAATGGTCTTCTTCTACCTTCTCATGCAACAGATTTAAATATGATAGTGCCTCAGCTTGAATACTATAATTTAAAAACAATGATGTTTGGAAGTGGTAACTGGAATGATCTCTCTTTTTTAAAGAAGAATCAGAGATTTTTAAACGGTTTGAAGTTTGTTTCTGACTACTATATTGATACTGAATCTATACAGTATAAGAACTTTGAGAGTTATTATGCCAGACTTATTGGTTATAAGCCGAGTCGTTTTGATCTTTATGGTTATGATACAATGATGGCTGTTTTATCTAATTTTGGAGCAGGAGAAATTACAAGAAAAGAAATTAGAAAAAAACTTAGCCTAATGCCCACATATCATGGAATTTGCCGAAATATATCTTTTAAGGGAAATAGACCAAGGGTCAACTCGTGTGCATTTATTTTATCCTTTGATAAAGGACTTATTCGACCTACTGCAATTATTGAAAATGGTGATTTAGTTACAATTGCTGAATAAAGATAAACCAATATTCATCACGATATATCGGGGTCAAATCGGTTTTGGGTTATAAGACAAAAAACAAATTAATACTCGCTTCTCCCGGTCGGAAATTGGTTTGTGTGGTCTTATGAGAAATGGCATAGAAATTCTACAATCTTCATTATTGTTTCCTTACAGTGAGGTCTGTCATGGATTTAGTACTCGAACTGGTGGAGTGAGTAAGGGAAAATTTAAGTCATTAAATCTTGGTTTAACAGATGGGGATTTAAAAAATAATATTGAAAAAAATCATAGGCGGTTCTGCCGTGAATTAGGCTTTTTACCTGATAAATTGGTTCAGCTGGTTCAAGTACATAGTAATAATGTTGCTGTTGTTACTGAACCTGGAATAATTCCTCAAACTGACGCACTTGTCACTGATGTTGAAGATATATTTTTAAGTATAAAGACGGCAGATTGTGCTCCATTGATACTTTTTGATTCTGTCAGAAAAGTGGTGGGAGCCATACATGCCGGTTGGAAAGGGATTGTACAAAATATTATTTCTGAGACAATTAATGTTATGAAAAGAGTATATAAAACCAGGTCAGACCACGTTTTGACGGTTATAGGTCCGGCAATTCATGACTGCTGTTATGAAGTTAAAAGTGAAGTAGCCGGTAAGTTTGATGTTTCAGAAATAATCGAAAGAAATGGCAAATTGTATTTAAACTCCGTATTAGCAATTAAGAATAGACTTATAAAATCAGGATTGCTTTTAGATAACATTCATGATATTGCTCTTTGTACTTCATGCAATGCTAACAAATTTTTTTCTTATAGACGTGACAGAGGGCAGACAGGAAGATTGATGACAGTAATTGGTTTACAGAGAGATGAAATTTAGGAATGATTACACCATAGATGTATCCTCAGGAAATGATTAAATGTGTATGGAAGGGGGATACAAACCAATTTTAATCCCGATTTATCAGGATTATACGAAAAGTGGGCTGGGAAAAAACCAATTTAGCCCTCTCCCGATGAATCGTGATCGGTTGGAAATTGGTTTGATTAATGACTATTATTGATTGGATGATATTTAATGTATAATCTTTTTGATCTTGTTGTTGTAGTGGTAGTTGGTTTATTTGCATTTTTTGGATTGCGGAAGGGATTAATAGAGGAAGCTATAAGGTTAATTGGACTTGTATTAGCATCATTTGCCGGAGTAAAGTACTACTATTTGGGAGTTGGATTAGTTAAAAGTATTTTTTCCTTTTCTGAAGGGGTTCAAACTGTTATAGGTTTTATTTTAATATTTTTGATAGTTTATCTTGCACTTCAAATTGTTAGTTCGATGTTGAAAAGAATTATTAGGTCTCTGAATCTTGCTTGGGTGGATCGTACTGCTGGTCTTATTTTCGGTACACTCAAGGGAATTACTATAATGACTATTATTGTATGGATGATTTCTGTTTTTCCTGAATTGGGACTGGAAAAAAGGCTGAAAACCATTTCTCCAGCGTATATCTTACTGTTAGAGTTTAAATGTGGAATTGTTAAAACGTTCAAAGTTGAAGATGAGCTTGAAGCACTCAGGAATAGTCTCAGAAAGTTGTTTTTCCTTGATAATCACGAAGACATAAATGCTTTCGCTAAATCGAAGAAAGACGGATGAATCCGCCTGTTTGGATACAGCTGTATTTCTGCCTGCCACTTCCGGCAATTGCCGGATGGCAGACGCGAGTATGTGGGTTTTTGTGCCTGTCCCGATGGGGAGCGAAGCGATCTTTTATCGGGGATTAAGCGTGTCTCAAAGAGATCCCTAAATGGGATTGATTCTATTTCATTGTGTAGAGGAATTGTATTGATGGCCAATCCTTATCGAAAAAATACAGATTTCAATCCAAAGCAAAGTAAAAGAATAGAATTTAACACAAAAGATTCTCTCGGCTTTGATAAGATTCGTGACCTTATTAATAAAGAAACGGTTTCTGGAGCTGGCTATTTGAGAGTAGAAAAACTCAAACCGCTTTCCAATCTTAGCGAAATAATTGTTCAGCAGAACAGAATATCTGCTTTGAGGAATTTACTTGATGATAGTAATGACCTACCGATAGATAATTTTCACGATATACGTGAGGATTTGAAGAGATGCAAAGTAAGCGGTTCTTATTTCAGCGCAGAGACACTTCTTCATGTTAGCAATATACTAAGACAGTCCGATACTATCCGGCAATACTTTCGTGCCAACAAAGAGACTATGAAATCTCTTGAATTTCTTATAACTGGATTTAGTCCTTTGAACCCGATTTGTAGGTTAATAAATAGAATTGTAGATGAGGAGGCGAGGATACGGGACAGAGCCAGTCCGGAATTAGCAAAAATCAGAAGAGATGTGCAGCGTGAAGTGAGGCAACTTCATCGGGCGATTGCTCGATTAATGAATAAAGCGAAAAGCGAAGATTGGTTGCATGAGGAGAACCCGACAATTCGTGAGGGAAGATTAGTTCTACCGTTAAGAACGGAATATAAACGAAAAGTTCATGGAATAATTCACGGTCAGTCGGCAACGGGGGCAACAACTTTTGTTGAACCTATGGAGGCAGTTGAAATTAATAACCGATTAAAGGAATTAGAACAGGAAGAAAAAGAAGAAGTGATAAAAATACTTCAGCAGATTAGTGGGGAGATAAGACCGTACTTTCCTGAATTGGAGCGGAATATTGTTATATTGATTGAACTGGATTTTATAAGGGCGTGTGCTAAGTTTTCCGAAAAGTTTAAATGTTCACCTCCCACAATATCAGAACAGGATAGAAAAATTGTATTAATTAATTCGAAGCATCCTCTGCTTTCATTGGTTAAGAAGGTTGTTCCGTTGAATCTCTCTCTTCCTGATGGTATAAGTTCAATGATTATTACCGGTCCTAATGCAGGCGGTAAAACTGTGGCAATGAAAACTGTTGGGCTTTTAAGTGTAATGGCGATGTCCGGACTGCATATTCCAGCTGATGAAGGAAGCCATATTCCTTTCTTTGATAAATTTCTTGTTGACATTGGTGATCTACAATCAATAGAAAATGATCTCTCAACTTTCTCCTCACATGTCTCAAATCTAAAGGTATTTTTAGATGAATCTACGGATCAAAGTCTGGTTCTTGTTGATGAATTGGGAACAGGAACAGAACCGGTCGAAGGTTCGGCACTTGGACAAGCAGTTCTTGAGAGATTAGTTGAAAAAAGAGCCTTTACTATTGTTACAACTCATCATAATGCACTTAAAGCATTTGCAGATAAAAGTCCGAATGTAGTTAATGCTGCAATGGAATTTAGTACAGATACATTGAGTCCAACTTATCGTTTACGTTTAGGTTATCCTGGAAGCAGTTATGCACTTGAAATTTCTAAGCGCCTGGGTCTGTCCGATAAAGTGATAGACCGTGCCCGTAAAATTATGGGTAGAGATACAGTTAAACTTGAAAATCTTCTTCTTGAAGCTGAAAAACTAAAGACTAAACTTGAGGAAAAAAATAAAACCGTTGCTCAAAATAAAAAGACACTTGATAAAATTGTTTCTGAATATGAATCCCGACTTGATTCCGTCAATCAGAAGTATGAAAAAATGGATAAGGAGCTTGCCGTAAAACTTGAAAAAATTGCTAATGAATCGCGATCTCGTATTGAATCAGCTGTTAAAGAAATACGTGAGAGAGATGCTGACCATGAATCAATAGTTCATGCGAGGAAAGTTATAGAAGAAATAAAGCAAAATGCAATAATGCATAAAAAGGTTCAAAAGAGAGTTAGCTATTCAAAGGGACAGGGGGGAGAAATCACGGTAGGAAGCTGGGTGAAGGTGGAGAGTGTTGATGAGCCGGGACAGGTGATAAATATTTCTGAAAAGAGTAATAGAGTTGCTGTTGAGATTGGCAGTAAAACCCTCTGGGTATCACATGATTCGATCAAACTGCTGGAAACCTTGGAAAAGAAAAAAGATATTTATGAATCTCCAGTAGCTATTAAAGCGGAGCAGGTGCCATCTCAGAAATTAGACCTGAGAGGAATGAGAGTTGATGAAGCGGAAAATGCTTTAATTAAGTATCTTGACCAGGTAATTTTATCAGGACTGAATGAGATTGAAATTATTCATGGAATGGGAACAGGAGTGCTTCAAAAAATGGTCTGGGATGTGTTGAAAAATTTCCCTGGAGTGCGTAAGTTTCATTTTGAAGATTTTGATAGGGGGGGCACAGGAGCTACAATAGTAAAGTTATGAGTTTTACAAATGCAGATTGTAAATATCAAATTGCAAATTGCAAGGTTTCTTGGAGCAATATTAAGTTAATTTTTTATATTGAACTTTGTGTCTTTGTGACTTAGTGGCGATTGAGAAATAATGGCAAGAATTCCTCTATTAACAGTAGAACAAATAAAAGCCAGAGCGGACATTCTTGATATCGTTTCTGAATTTGTACAATTGAAGCGGTGTGGGAGAAATTACTTCGGTTTGTGTCCTTTTCATGAAGAAAAAACACCTTCTTTTAGCGTTAATCCATCCATGGCTATTTTCCACTGCTTCGGATGCGGAAAGGGCGGTAACGCTATAAGTTTCATAATGGAATATGAAAAAATCGGCTATGTTGAAGCTCTTAAACGTCTTGCTGATAGATATGGAATTGAGATCGAATGGGAAGAAGGAGATACTTCTAGAAGAGGTGAAGCGGAATTACTTTATGAATTACATGATATAGCGAATAATTTTTACAATAGACAGCTCTCCTCGGAAAAAGGGGCTGAGGCTCTAAAATATTTAATCGGTAGAGGGTTCAACAAATCTATTCTAAATCAATTTTCTATTGGTTTTGCTACTGACGAATGGGAAGGACTTTTTAAGCAATTGGATAAAAACCGCTTTACTCCAAATATTCTAGAAAAATCAGGTTTATTTGTTAGGAAAGATGGTAATAATTTCTACGACCGCTTTAGGAACAGGATAATATTTCCTATTAAAAATATTTCCGGCAGGGTGATAGCATTTGGTGGAAGAACGATGAACCCGGATGAGGACGCAAAATACATCAATTCACCTGAAACGCCTATCTATTTTAAAAGTGGTATTTTTTACGGGTTATCTGCTTCTAAAGAAGCTATCAGAAAATCAAATGAAGCAATTCTTGTAGAGGGATACACCGACTTTTTACGTTTCTACACTTCTGGTATAACAAATGTAATTGCGGCTTCAGGAACCGCTCTAACATATCACCATGCGCATATCCTGAAACGTTTCGCTTCAAAAGTTTCTCTCTGCTACGATGGTGATGAAGCGGGCAAGAAGGCAACTGAAAGGGCAGGATTTATTCTTCTCAGGGAGGGACTTGATGTTAGAGCGATTGTTCTTCCAGAGGGTGAAGACCCCGATTCACTTTTGAAAAACAGTGACATTTCTGCTTTTAAAAAGATTTATGATGGAGCGCTCGAATTTATCCAATTTTATATTGACCTGCATAAAGATTCAATGACTACACCGGCTTCAAAGGCACTGTTTGTTGAGCAAATGGTTGAAGAGTTGGCACAAATCAGGAATCCGGTGACAAGGGATTTCTTCATTAAAAAAGTAGCCGAACATTTAGGGTTGAAAGTAGATATTATTTACAGTCAGATTCGTTATTTCTATCGAAAGAAGGGAACTCAGAAAAGAGCTTTACCTCGATCTGAAGAGCAAGTAAAATATAAAATACAATTAAATACTGCTCCTGAAAAAGCAGAATATGAACTTTTAAAGGTTTTTCTCTGTCAACAAAAAGACCTGCAGAAGATTATAATAAATAATATTAAGAAAAAGAATTTTAAGCATCCTGTTCTAAGTAAGTTGGCGAAGAAGATTATTGATATGATAAAATCAGGAGATGAGTTTGTTCCTTCAGATATTTTCAATTACGAATTGTCGGAAAAGGAAAAGCTATATCTGTCGAGACTTATTCTTGAATCAGAGTCACTGCAAACTGAAACTGATTTAAAGGATTTATATAATCTTGCAACTGATTGTATGATAGTGCTGCTGACAATAGAAGTGGATAAGGATATTCGTGAATTGAGAGAAAAAATAAAGGAAGCAGAGAAGAAGGGAAAAGAAACAGTTGATTTTGTTATAGAGTTATCAAAGCAGCGAAATAGAAGACGTGAAATAGAAAAGCGACTGCACAAGATTGAAATCAGGGAATAAAACCGGGATAGAGTCATAAGCGCAATATTTATACTATCTATGATATTTGTCTTCCTAACAGTATTTGTGGAATCTGTCAATTTGCTACTTCAACTAAAGGGTAAAATATTAAGTCGCTGGTTTGGTAAAAACGCTTTTGTAATACATGCAGTAATCACTTTAGCTTTCTGGACTGTTGCATTTTGTTTCGTTTTTGCTTTACAATTTGAAAAACATCCGTATTTTCACAATAGCGATTTTCTGAAGTATGCCGGATTTGCGTTGATGATTCCAGGATTAATCATGGCGGTTTGTGGATTCAAATTACTGGGATTGAAGCGTGCACTGTGCCTCAATTTTTTTAAAGAGAATGTACCGCTGATCGATCATCCATTGTATCATTATGTGAAGAATCCTTCTGATTACGGTTTCTGGTTGATGATGCTTGGTTTTGCGCTCTTTAGTCGATCGCATTATAATCTGATCATTGCGCTTGAATTTATTGCCCTCATGATACCGCATATTTACCTGGAAAATGTGCCGCTAAAAGCAAAAAAAGGTAACATACGAGATATTAGTATTTAACCCGGCTGCAAAACTCACGACTAAATATAAACGCTCTACTATGAGGTAGGCTTATAGTAGAGCTTGTAAATTTTAACGGTCTGCTGCCGTTTTTCTATTTATCTATTGCTTTTACAAATAATTGAAATAAATTATTAATACATTTAGGGGCAGTGCTAAAAAGAGGAGGAAAGGCAGCCGAAAAGTTTTTGGTGCCTAACTTTGAAATTTGGAGTTGTAATGAGACGAAAGCCCGATCACAGAATCTGCAAGCCATTTCTCGAGGAGGATTTTCAAAAGATTCTTTTCCTCTGGAGTTTTATATCGTACCAAACTTACAAAACAGTCAATAATGTAATAAGGCTATGTGTCCGAAACTCACATTCCGTCCTGAACATCACAACTTAATTATTCCCTTCAATACCAATGACTTTATTGCAGGATATATCTACCGCTCGATAAAAAGAGCATCTTCAGTTCACGCCCGTTGGCTGCATGATGTTGGATTCACACTTGATTATAGGAAATTCAAATTCTTCACCTTCTCCCGGGGGGATGTTTGAATCGAACTAAAGTAGAATTGTCCCGCTTTCAGCGTGATCTCCGCTGCGTTTCGAAAATCTTCTTAGTTTGCTGTGGAATGTAGTGTAGCAGTACCGGCTTGGTGGGGAATCAAACTAAAGCGTCGAACACGTCAGTATCTGATAGAATTGTCCCGACTTTGATGTGTGATAAATTCAAGTATTGTCACAGAAAAAGAGTTCTGCGAAACGGGGTTGAGCAATCCTGACTTGTCGAGGAATATAACTAAAGCATCGAAGAGATCCCCGGGACAAGGATTGAAACAATTTGAAATATAAAGGACTTAATTTCAGTAGTTAATTGAAGGCGTCTCTTTTTCAAAGCGTCTCATAAAGGAGCAGGGCACTTTTTACTATCAACTTATATATTCACCAGGTTGCATTATTTGTTTATGTTTTGTTACTTATGTTCGAATTATGGGAATTAAGGAAAATATATTATTTGGAGTTTTCAAATGAAGAAGTTTTTACTTTTTATAATGTTTATTTTTCTCATTAGTTGCGGTGGTGGAAAGGAAGCATTAGAAGAAGAGCAATCAGAAGAGCAAAAAGTTCAGGGCGAAGAGGCAGCAGTAAGTGATGTGCCTTCGATTGTTACGTCGAATTTACATTTTTTACCTTCTTATCAGGAGCATGGTGGTCCACATATTCTAATAGATTCTCTTAATATTGTCATACCAATTTCGGATGCTGATTTTATGGATATGGTAAGATTTTCAACCAGGGAGTATAAAAAGTTAAAAAGAGTCTCTACCGCAAAGCCACCTCAAAAAGGAAAAGCAGTCTCTTCAAAGAAATCGAAAAAGGGTAAGGTGGAACGGAAAATTAAACCGCCTAATAAAAAGGTTCTCGAGGTATCTTATTTACCAGCATGGGATATTTTAAACAATAAAGCAGTTTATTATGAGGGAAATATTGAGGTTAACCTTCCACCAAAAGTAAAAATATATAAGGATAAGAATAAAAAATTTCACTATATAGATTATTATGGAAAGGATTCCAAAGTTGCTATTTGTAAAGGGATATTTTATTATGCAAAAAGTGGAGTTATTCTTGAACAACGTATCGAGTTTGCTGGGAAAGGAGAGTTGACCGATATCAGTCCCTACTATTTTGATTTACGGTTTAATCTTATAAAGTCTGAATGGATAGTAAAATGTTTGTATTCAAACGAGAATAAGCTAAAAAAGGTAATTGTCATGGACGATTTCGGTAACATATTCTATAGTTATAGATTTCAATATGTGGATACTAAAGACTTCAAGTTTACTGTAGTTAAGGTCTTCGATAAGGAAAATAAGAAAGCGGGAAGTTATGAACTGTTTTGTGATAAATGGGGTATGGTTGAAAAAAGGGTAGAATATGATGAAAACGGAAGGAGAAAAGGATATAAGTTATATACTTCCGATTTGGAAAAGAGAGAGATTATTGTAGATAGTTACGATAACGAGGGAAATCATATTGTAAGAATACGACAGAATTTATAATGATAATAAAAAAAGTTGCTTATATATTCTTATCGCTTCTGATTGCTTTAATAGTATGTTTTTTTATTACTTGTGATAGTGAAGAGGACGTAGATACCGAGCCTCCAACTGTATCAATTACTTCTCCCCTTGACAGTCAAGCAGTATATGATGAATTTTCAATTAAGGTTTCCGCGGTAGATGATGAGGGAGTTAATTTGGTTGAGTTTTATATTGATGGAGCAATTCATCCAAATGGTATTGATATTTCAAGTCCTTATCAATATTTATGGAATACAACAGACGAGCAAGATTCTTCATTTCATAATATATATGCTATTGCTTATGACTATTCAAATAACTTGAGAATTTCTGACACTATTACATGTATTGTGGATAATAATGGAAGACCACCAGTTGCAGTTGATATATATGTCCCTACCGACATTAAAAAACATTCAATGGTATTGAGATGGGAGCGGAGTATTGATAAGGATTTTAAGGAATATCGCTTATTTAGAAATATTTCAGATAAATGGGATTCAACCGCAACTCTTGTTTCTATTAAACCGGATATAGAGACTACTCATTTCAAAGATATTGGATTGAATGCAGATTCATCTATGGTTACACCGTGGGGTTTAGAAGAAAATAAGACTTATTTCTATAAGTTGATAATCAGAGATACTCTTGATCTTGAGGGGGAATCTAATGTTGTTAGTGCCACAACAAAGATTCCAGAATCTGTCGTTCTAAAGGAAAGTTATCAATCTACCAAGTACTCCGCTACGATTAGCTGGTTTCCAACAAATGAAGATGTAAGATATTTCCGTATTCATCGTTCAAAGCTTGAAAATATGGGAAGTTCGATAGCAGATTCCGTTGGAATTGCAAATTCTTATGAATCTACCTTTATTGACACCGGACTCGCTGCTCTCTCAGTTTATCATTATCGAGTATTTCTTATTGATTCAGCCGGTTATTCGGTTGGAAGTAATATAATAAGAGTTCAAACAATCGGTATTCAGACAATTGAGTTAGAAACTCCAATAGAAAAGGATATTGCTAAATGTTCAATAACATTGGGATGGACAAAAAGCATTGAAGAAGATGACACGGATTATATTTTGTACAGGGCTAAACACTCCGGAGTTACTATTCAGGATTCTCTTGTGGTTGTGATCAGTGATAAAGATATAACTGTTTATAATGATACTCAACTTGAGCAGGGAGAAATGTACTATTATGTTCTTTACTTGAAAGACAGCAGGGAGAATCAGAGTATAAGTAATGAAGTGAGTGCTACGACATTGAGTATTCAACCTTTACCTATATCAAGTATTGTAGTTGAGAAATATGAGGCAACTCTTCAATGGGGAAAATATACTGATACTGATTTTGATCGGTTTATTTTATACAGAGGTTTAACTGCCGGATTTGATACGAGTTATGCGGATGAGAGATTCCATTTTGATGATGTAGATTTGACACAATATACAGATACCGGACTGGATTTAAATACCAGTTATTTCTATAAATTTTTTGTATTTGATACTTTTGGTTATGGTGCTTTTAGTGAAGTACCCGTTCAAACAAAGAGTGTGCAATCAGTAGAGATCAAAGATGTTGAACCTGTCAATGATCAGTTTTTCAGATTGACCTATACAATGAATCGAGCAGATAAGGATTTTGATCACTATTCAATTTTCCGAAGTGACTCAACTCCAGATGTTGATCGAAATAGCCTTTTAGTAGGCACGGTTTCGTCTCCTTCTGATACTGTTTTTGATGATTATATTCAAATGGAACAATTAAAGCAATATTTTTACCGAGTTTATGTATTTGATGAAAGGGGAAATTCTTGCTCCGGTAGTAATGTAAAAGGAGATACATTGAATTCACCTCCTGACCCTGTAACGTTGTATTTTCAAAGTTCTACAAACACTACAATAGAGTTAAGATGGTCTAAAAATCAGAATGAGGATTTTTTAAGATTCGAACTTTATAGATGTTCTCATGATGATTTCACAAAAAATTCTACAGATGCAATAAAAATTGTAAGCCTGTATGATAAGGATTTAACAAGTTATATTGACCAAAACCTTCCAAGTGGAGTATTATATTACTACAGAATATACGTTTTTGATATTGGAGAATTGTGCGTAGCAAGTAATATTGTTAGTGGATACACAATTCCGTAAATGTTATTTATAATGAGAGTTTTAAAAGTAATTTCCCTTTTACTGGATGCCGGTCACTAAAGAGAGGCAATGAAGTTTTTAGACATCCTGGAGTTGTGAAAGTTAGTATTAATGTGAAGATTATAAAAATTATTGTACGAATTAGTTTAGTCTTTATAGTATCTATTCTTTTTATTATGTCCTGTGAAGAAGAACCTAAAACAGGTATAAATTCACTTCGATTTGAAGGTGATTATTATCTTGAGATTCCTAATTCTGCTTCTATTAAGTCTTTAGTAGCTGGAAAATATTTTACAATAGAGATGTGGGCAGCTGGAAACAGTAGTTCACCTGATATTGCAAGAACTCTGTTTATGGTTGGTAATAATGAAGGTGGTAATGAGATAGGAATTTATCAAGGACCTTATGATTCGAGTTTAGTCTGGGTTTATGTAGATGACAAATTATTTGGGTCTTTTAATATTCCCAATTTGGATTGGCGGGTTAAAAAGATACATTATTTAAGCCTTGTGAGAGTTGATAATTTTATTTCATTCTATTTTGATGGAACATTAAGAGGGATGAAATCGATTTCAGACCTTGATTTAGATATAGGTTCGAGTAATATGCTGATAGGAGCGGACTATGATCCGCCTGGTGTAAATAGTAATGAGGGTAACTTTTGGTATGGGTATATTGATGAGGTGCGAATTTGGAACAAAGACCTAATATCAACGGATGTGGAATTTCATTATAAGAATCCTGATAAACTTACACAACACTACTCTAATGAAGGTTTGAATAATCTTGTTGGATTATGGCGGTTTAATAATGAGGAAAGTGAAGTTATGCCTGACGAAAGTGGCTCACAGAATGATGCATATATTCGTGGTTATAATAGTATAGTATATTGGGATACGTTCGGAGTAGACTGATTTCAATAGGCTACGAAGTACGACCCCGTAGCCAGATATTTCAATTCACATTACTCGTTCCGGGGCTGTACTCCGGAATGGAATCACGATTTAGATCGAGAGTTTTGGCTACAGAGCAGAGCCCTGTAGCCAGTAAAAATACTATTTATAAGTTGAATTTTATCAATTATTATGTTCAGGAATTCAGTATATATTTTAAGAAGCTTATTAGAAATAGTCTCTGTATCGACTTGTATTCTTTTTATTCCATTCCGGATGCTTTTTTAATTTATTTTTTACAAATCCTTTTGCTTTTTGAATGCGTTCTTGGATGTATTGTGACTCCCAATGTGATATATCGTAATTGTTGGAGCTGTTAATTTTTATTTTTTTCAATACTTTTACAAAGGAAGTCGATTCATAGCCAGCACGGTAGGCATAAATCACCCCTAATTTATCCGCTTCGTATTCATATTCAATCTGTCGTGGAGCTGTACAATATTCATAAATATTAATTGCCATTTCTTCCAGTTCTTGGTCAGTTGGATCACTGCTATTAGATGTTTCTTCCTGAAGTTGATCAAATGCTCCTTCAGCAATTATCATTGTCTTTCGCTTTGATAATTCCTGGTAACCATGTTTGCAAACTATATGAGCAATTTCATGTCCTAATACGCATGCAAGCTCAGCTTCGTTTTCAAGGATATTAAGGAAGCCTTTTGAAATAAAAACCATTCCATTTGGAGAAGCATATGCAGTGGGTCGTGAATCATTTAAGATGTAAAACTTCACAGGATAATCGTATAATTCACTATTTTCAAGTACGAGTGTACCCACTAGATTTAAATATTTCAGTTTTGTAATATTATTATCAAGTCCTTTTCCGTTAGAAGCTATTTGGGCTGCTACTGCAAGTCCTAATTTTTCAAGGTTAAGAAATATTTCACACTCCTCATAATTTTTTTGAAATTTTTTATATCTGTTTCTGATTTTCTTCGAATTTCTTTCCTGGTAAGTCTCTTGTTTGAATTGGTAATATTCGTCCGGAGTAATGAATTGTGATTGATATTGATCAAAAGCAAATTTGCTGCCTGCTTGATATTTGATGAATTTCTGAGCAAATCCTTTTATTGCTCCGCTTGCAGATGCTCTTGAGATCATTGTTGGTATTTCACCGAAAGGGCTTGACAACAGTGGATCAATTTTTTCTTCTTTTTGGGATTTTAGAGCATTTTTAGAAATCCAGCCCTCTTTATCACTGAACTTTATATTTACCCATCCGGGTTGTTGATTTAGAATTGTAATAGTTGAACCTTTTTTAAGCATTCCCATTAATGGATAGTAACTACCAGGTCCTTCACGAAAGTGGCATTTATCTCTACTAATTACTTTTGTATTTTGGCTGAGTAGCAGTAGGGGAATGAGGAAAATTACTACGAGAATTAGAATTTGTTTTTTCATGGGTTTTCCTCCTTTTTTTATTTTTTTGTTTAATGTTCTCGGTTCATTTTATTTTATGGTGATGTTGAAAATACCTTTGTCGTCTATAAGTTCTGGGTTTGAGATCAATTGTTGACACCTTTTATGAAAAACTTCTGCTACAGGGTCATCGTGTCTAATTTTAATTAATTTTTCAAATGCAATTGCTGCTAGTTTAAATTTTCTTTTTCGATACAGTTCTAATGCTTCTTTATGTAAAGACAGATATTTTTCAGTATTGTTGTCTAAATCCTCATTTTTTAATATAACAGTGTATATTCTCAATGGCTTATCTCTACCTTTCACCCGAATAAAATCCAGCTCTCTACAAACGAATCTATCTTTTACAAGCCCGTATGTCGTTTCAGAAATAATGTTTTGAGTTCTGTATATTTTATTAACTCCTTCAAGGCGAGCAGAAAGGTTGACTGTATCTCCGATTGCAGTATAATCCATCCTGTGTGAAGAGCCAATGTTTCCAACCACAAATCTCCCGCTATTAATTCCTATGCGTGTTATTAAGGGTATAGAGCGGTTTTTAGTTTCGATTTTAAGAGATGAAAGTTTATTGAACTCCAGTGCTGCATTGCAGGTGAAAAGAGCATGCTCTCTGTTTTCAATAGGAGCTCCAAATATCGCCATTATTCCATCACCTGTGTATTTATCCAGCATTCCGTTATTGTGAAAAATTATTTGTTCCACTTTTTCAAAATAGTCATTAAGAAATTCAACAATCTCAGGTGGTGAGAAGTGCTCGGAAATTCCAGTAAATCCCTGTAAATCTGTGAAAAGAACAGTGGCTTCAATCTCTTTTCCTCCCATTTCAAGTTTACCTGGATTTTGAGTTAAGTTTTCAACAACTGCAGGGTGTAAATATCTATTAAAAACCTTCTTGACCTGCCTCTTTTCACGCCCTTCTGTAAAGAAATTAGTTACAAGGACAATAATTACAGATAAGAGTATAGCTACCTCAGAAGAGACAATTGGGGCAAACATTTTGTAATTCTGGAAAAGGATTACAGCAATCAGTAAAGGTAAAAAGAAAAAAACTAAAGAGATGACAGCTGATAGCCATATTTTTATTTTTTGCCAGATAAATGATAAGATAAAAAGCAATAGAGTGGAAATAATAACCCACAAGGTAATCGGAAACCTGGAGATAAAATTATCCCTTATAATATTTGAAAACACAGTAGCATAAATCTCAACGCCGGGGTAGGGTTCAATAGAACTAAAAGGTGTAGTTTTTAAGTCTAAAAGACCTGCAGCAGTAGCTCCGATAAAAACAGCCTTATTTTTAAAAGTTTCGGAAGGAATTAAAGGTTTTTCTCCACTTTTCCATTGGATATATGATTGTAGTAGTTGTGCGAAAGAGATGTATTTAAATGTGTTACCAGGTCCACCGGGACCATACCAGTAAATATTAAAAAAGCCGTCTTTGTTAAGTGGGATGCAGTGATTACCGGAAATTAAACATCTGCTTTTATTATCAAATTGGACCGTTTTAACACCATCGTAGATAAATGCTGCAGTTAATGCCATATATGGATAGATTTTACCGTCATATTTGAAAATTAGCGGTACTTTTCTGCAGACCCCGTCACTGTCAGTGAAAAAATTAACTGCACCGGGATGAGCCATGGATTTTTGAAATTTGTAAATTGGTAAAGTTGCTCTTGGATATGTTTTAATAATTTCAGAAGGTATATCGTATTCAAACTGAACTGAGAAAGTGTCTAATGCAGGTGCTATATTAAAATGTGTGGAATCTTCCATCTGGGATGCAAGAATTACACGTTCATTTTTTTTCATTTGAAAAGCAAAAAGTGAATCAGCGTATTCTGCTTCTACATTCAATCTATCAATATCCGGAGAAGAAAATATAACGTCAAATGTTATGGTTTTGGCTTCGCAGTAGCCAAGATATTCCGTTGCAGCTGCATAAATATCTCTTGGCCAGGGCCATAATATTTTGAGTTGATTTTGAAAGTAATCTAAACTGTTTTGATCTATCGCTATAATAACTGCTTCGTCAATAAAGTTCTTCTTCTGAAAATCCCTAAAAAGAACATCATGTGCTTGATTTTCCCATTGCTGGATTAATTGAATTTGTGCAATCAGTAGGGATAGTGCAACGCTTGTAAAAGCAATGAAAGCTGAGATGATAACTTTCCGGATATTGGATTTCATTTTTCTATTATATTTTTACTTAACCTTCCGAAGGTTCTGAACCTTTGGAAAGTTGAATTATCTTCCACTCAAAATTCCAATCCCATTTATCAAAGTAAAGATTTCCACCTTCCCATTCGACTTCTCCTCGCTGGGAATCAACTGTTTCAGATCGAGGATAAATTTTAACCGGGTAGAAATTCTGTGAATATGCGTCGTTAAAAATCAGGCGGTAGCTGTCCATACCATTAAGATAAAACCACTTTAGAATTACGTCATCGGTTTCACGGCAACCGTAAGTGACGTCCATGGGTACCCATCCATACGGTTCAAAGTAGATTTCTCCCCAGTCGTGCATACTATCTTTAGGCGGTTGAAATTCCCATCCCGACTGCCATTTTGTGGGAATTCCATTCATGCGGCAAAGCGTCATAAAGAATAGGGTTTGCATACCACAATCTCCGTGGCGATTTTCATTAACATATTTTGGAATATTTTGAAATGTAGAATATTCTCTTGCTGATGCCCAGGGAATATTTATATCAACCCATTCAAAAAGTTTTTGTGCAATTCTGTATGGATTTGTTACAGTTCCAACAATTGTTTTCGATAATTCTTGAAGTTCTTCGGTAAACACTATATGTGGTGGAACTTCATTCAGGAATGGCTCTAACTCCTCTGTTTTGGGAACAGGAATAACTCTGCCTGGATCGACTGGAACATAAACCCCGTGTGAAGTATATTGATATTCAACAAAAAATTCAGTCGGAGTGTCGCTTTCGGTAATTTTTTCAAAGTAAATAGTTCTCTGTTTTGTCTGGTCGTTATCTGCAAGAATGTATTTAGCAGGTTCAGTATTTAGCAGTTTTATATCTGTTTGACGGCTTTCAATTTTACGTGGGAAAGGTATCCAGCACCGAAGTATTTTTCCATCTGGCATAACGTCTTTTTCAATTATAATGCTCTGTTTTATCTTAAGAGTTACAGGAGAAACATATCGATTGTCAGAAGATTTTACTTTTTTAATAATATTAGCAAGATGCTTGTCCAGTGGAAATTTTTCACTATTTTTATCGGTCTTCTCCTTTTCCACTTTTTCCTTAGTAGCCTTTACCTCTCTGTCAATTCTAAAGAGATTTGGTCCAGCGCTATTGAAATACTTTTTTTCACCATCTATGGTCATGAACTCAAGTGCATCTTCCTTTTCCCATTTCCTGAGATCTGATGCACTTACTTTAGGAATGTAAGTTTTTATGTATTCCAGAATATCTTTTTCATCCTTGGTGAAATCTTTTTTAATTCTATTCATTCTCTCAATTTCGAATAAAAGATTAATACGTTCCTGACCGGTTAAATCTTGATTAGATGCCAATTCTACACGAATAATTTGAGAGGCTTTTTTAAATTCCCCCTTTTCAATAAGTTCCCTGTAATTAACAAAGTTGGAGCATTGAAAAAGGGTGAAAGACATTATCCCCAAAAGGATAAAAAAGATAACTGTTTGTTTTTCCATTTTTAGCTCCTCTTTTTTTTCTTCAATTCAGTAGCATGGTTACTTGAAAAGTTACGATATAGTGATTGTTTTGCAATGAAATTTATGACTTTGTGTAAGATTCAGAATAGGTTAAACTTGACTGATTTGTTATATAAGGAATTAGTGGCACGGCTTTTGAAATTTTAACAAAGAGATTTTTCTAAAAAATTGGATAATTGTTTGTATAGAGAGAATTATGGGAAGAATAGAGAAACATCCGATTTTATCAATTCCCGAAAATAGAAAAAGTGTAAAATTCTTTTTCAATTGTAAAGAATTATATGGGTATGAAGGGGAGATTGTATCTTCATCACTTATTGCAAATGGCATTAAGGAATTTGCAATTCATCAAAAGAATGACGCACCACAAGGAATATTTTGTGCTAACGGTCAATGTTCTCACTGTACACTTATTATTGATAGCTTTCCACTAAAATCATGTGTTACACCATTGAAAGCAGGGATGGATATACATACTTTGAAACATCTTCCTGAATTGCCACCAGATAACCGTCCTCTTGAGCATTATAAGAAGAAAGAATTGAAGTATGATGTTCTTATAATTGGAGGAGGACCTTCCGGTCTAACGGCGACAATGGAATTAGCTAAATTGGGTTTTTCTATCGTTTTGGTTGATGATAAGGAGAGGTTGGGTGGAAAACTCCTTTTGCAAACTCACAAATTTTTTGGTTCGATAGAAGATTGCTATGCAGGGACAAGAGGTATAGATATCGCTAGCAAACTCGAGAATGAAGTACGTGCTTTTTCTAATGTTACGATTTATAAAAATACATCAGTTGTAGGAATTTATAAGGATAAAAAGGCTGGCATTTTTATTAATAATAAAAACTATGATCTTGTTGATTTTGAGGGATTGGTTGTTTCAGCCGGAGCAAGGGAAAAATCCCTGATATTTCCGGGAAATAATTTACCGGGAGTTTATGGAGCAGGGGCATTTCAGACTCTCGTGAATCGTGATCTTGTTAGATCTGCCGAAAGAGTATTTATTGTCGGCAGTGGAAATGTTGGATTGATCGCTGCATATCATGCTTTGCAGGCAGGTATTCAGGTAGTGGGCATTTGTGATATTTTAGATGAAATTTCCGGCTATAAAGTTCATGCTGATAAAATCAAAAGAATGGGAGTTCCAATTTATTTAAATCATACAGCTCTTTCAGCCGAAGGTAATGGAAAAGTGGAGAAGGTCACAATAGCCGAAGTGGATAAAAATTTTAATCCTCTTCTCGAAACTGCAAAAACCTTTGAAGTAGATACGCTGCTAATCGCTGTAGGTCTTGTACCTGTGGATGAATTTTATGATATGGCAAATCAATTTGGTTTTAAAGTTGTCAAGGCTGGTGATGCCGAAGAAATTGCGGAAGCATCCTCTGCAATGTTTGGTGGACGGATTGCCGGTCTTGAGATGGCAAAGAAACTTGGCAAAGATATTACTATAGATGATAGTTTTTCTGAAAAGGCTGAAATATTAAAAAGTAACCCAGGGGAAATTTTTAGGAGAAAAGAGATAAGACTCAATGAGAATTTTCAACCGGTTATATTCTGTCAAGAAGAGATACCTTGCGATCCCTGTACATCAATTTGTCCTACACACTCTATTGAATTAGAGAAGATTTACGGTAACATAATGGATATTCCAAAATATGAGGGTAAATGTACAGGCTGTCAAATGTGTGTTGCAATTTGCCCGGGACTTGCTATAACTCTCGCAAGGAAAATTGATAATAAATATGCTGAGGTTATTCTTCCTCATGAGTTTATTCCTGACTTTAAAGTAGGAGATGAAATTCCACTGACTGATCAAGAAGGAAAATTTCTTGAAAATGGTAAAGTGTTAAAAGTATGCTTGAATAAAAAATTTCAAACATATATTATTACGGTCAAAACATCGCTTAAAAGTGGAGCGAATGTTGCTGGTATCCGTGTTCAGGATGAGCCTGTTACTGCACCTTTACCTGAACCCTCGTTTAGTTATTTACCTGAAAATGGAATTGTCTGTCAATGTGAAATGGTCTCTGTAAAAGAGATTGTTAACTATATAAAAGAGCATTACGTTAAAGATGTTAATCAACTGAAACAAATTCGAGTAGGAATGGGCGCCTGCGGAGGGAAGAATTGTTCAACTCTTCTTCCGAGTGTTTTTAAAATGGCAGGTGTGAATTGGGAAGAAGTTACACAAGGTACAAAGAGACCACTTACTGTTGAGATTCCCATGTTTGCTTTAATTAATGAAGAGGTCATTGAGTAAAAGAATGAAAAAGTATGATGTGGCTGTAATCGGTGCCGGTAGCGTTGGTCTTCCATTGAGTTTCTTTTTGGCTGAAAAAGGATTGAAAGTTTCTGTTTTCGAGAAAATGCCCTCAGAGGGTAGAGGACAAAATAAGACGGCGATAGGTGGAATAAGAGCGACCCATTCTGATCCGGCGAAGATTAAAATTTGCAAGCTATCTATTGAAATTGTAAGTAGGATGGAAAGAGAATATGATGTAGGTATAGATTGGATTGACGGTGGGTACCTCTTTCCTGTATATGATGAAAAAAATGAGGTAGCCCTGAAAGAATTACTGAAATCTCAGAAAAAGTTTGATCTAAATATAAATTGGATATTACCTGATGATATTGAAAAATTGACTCCCGGGATAAACAGGGGAAATTTGCGTGGTGGGACTTACTCTCCTGAAGATGGTTCTGCATCTCCATTAAAATTAGCTGATGCTTTCTATATGCTTGCAAAAAATTCAGGAGCAGAGTTTCATTTTAATGAAGAAGTCACTTCAATGAGTTTGCAAAACGGCAGGATAACTCAACTCACAACTAATAAGGATAGATACTCTGCTGGTATTGTTATTAATACTGCAGGTGCAAGTGCAAAAGATATTGGCAAGATGGTTGGTCTTGATATTCCGGTCTACCCTGATTCACATGAGGCGGGAATTACAGAGCCGGTAAAGCGATTTTTTAAACCGATGATTGTGGATATACGGCCCGATAAACAATCTGCCAACTACTATTTTTACCAGAATAAAGAAGGACAGGTTGTATTTTGTATTACGCCATATCCAAAAATCCCTGGAATAGATATTGATAATACCTCAGAGTTTCTTCCTCTTGTTATTAAAAGAATGGTTGAGCTTTATCCAAGGCTTAGAAACTTGAGAGTGCGTAGAACATGGCGAGGACTTTATCCTATGACACCTGATGGATTTCCGATTGTAGGATATACAAAAGAAGTAGATAATTTTTTACTTGTGGTCGGAATGTGCGGGCAGGGATTTATGATTGGTCCCGGGTTGGGAAAGATTATCTCTGAGATTATCGTTGATAAAACTAATAAGTATGATGATATATTAGAGCAGCTAACTCTTTACAGGAGTTTTTCAGGAGAGGAAATACTAAAATAGGGTTTTGGAAGATTTAATCAAATAATTCACCCTGGCTTACCTTAGGTTTACCTTTAGAAGGAGAAAGTGCGAAAAACCTCGCTGTTTCTTAATAAGAATAAAACCATATAAGATATCCCATCCACCTTATGCTGCTATATATAAAAGATTTTCAATTTTTTATGAATATATTATATATGAAAATACAGGATTAGAAAAATCCCTCTTTGAATTGTAAAAGTTGCTTAGTAATTTTTATAAAGGAGGTGAAGTAGTAATGGTTCAGAATATAGATAAAAGAAAATGTTACCGGTTTGAAGTATCTGGCGGTAAAGTGAAATATAAAAAAGTTAAAGTATTCGATTTTCATAAAGGTTTTTCTATAGATTGTAGGTTGATCAATTTAAGTAAAGGCGGGGCGAACTTTACTTGTGAAGAGATCATTCGTAAAGGCAAGAAATTGATTGTCAAATTATTAATTCCCGATTACGAGCCATTGGAATTACTTGGAAAGTAAGTTGGCAAAGATCCTCCAGAGATGATTACTATTTAACTATGGGAGTTGTGTTCATACCGTTTGGTACAGGTACATATATGAATCCAAAAGAGGCGCTTGATGTTCTCAGACGGCTCGATGCGCAATATGTAAAGGATAGGTGAAAAAGATAGTTAAACACATTTTTACAATCAATATTTTGCAGTACTGGAATGAATCGAAAAAATTAAATAAAAGATGGTTGTTTTTAAGATAAATTATAATAATGATTTTGGAGGGAAATTCATTTTATACAAAATGTGAATAGGATACTTATTATTAATGATGATGAGCAAATCCGGGAGATAATAGGAGAAATGCTAAAATCTTTTAGATATGAATATGAAATGGCCTGAAAGGTGAAAATATACATCTTTGGGAACGTATATTTGCTGTTGCAGATGTATTCGATGCACTTACAACGAAACGTCCTTATAAAGGGGCATTAGAAAATGAGGAAGCATTTGATATTTTGAGAAAGGGGCGAGATTTTCACTTTGATCTTAAAATCGTTGATTTATTTTTTAACCGACTGGATAAGATATTGAAGATTCAGAAAAAATATCAGGAAGGAAAAGTAGAAACTGAAATTTTGGATATTGATAGATTAAGATACTAGTTGAGAATATTTTTAAGTTTATTTGTAATAGGGGTGGTAGTTATTTAAGTTTTAGTTCTTTTTGGAAGTTAGATTTTTCAAGGAGATATTTTCTATTTTTTCACATTCTTCTTAAATATATTGAACATGCAAAAATTAAAAAAACCATTGAGTTTTCATTTTCATATTTATCACATCTGTGATCTATATTAGAGTTGAGAGATTGAGTATGAATATGGGAAAAGTTAAGAGAATTTCGGTGTTAATGAGAAAAATTAAAATAGTTTAAAATTTAAACTTCAATAGTATGCAAAATAATTACAATACAATTCTAACTGTATCACTATAGAATTATTATATTTTGGACGTTTTTGATAGAGGAATAATAGCAATCAGTGATTTCGTTGCAGATAAAAAAAAATTAGGATTAAGTATGGAAGATATAAAAGGAATTAGGTATGAAGAGTCTCTTAGGGCAATTTTCGAAGGTTCTGTCGATCCTATTTTTATAAAGGATTTGGAAGGTAGGTATGTCAGTATAAATAAAGCTTGTATAGAAATTTTTGGGATTCCTGAACAAGAAATTGTTGGAAGAACTGACTTTAACCTTTTCCCTAATAAGGTAGCGAATGAAATACAACAGGTAGATAAGAAGGTTTTTCAGGGTAAAGTTGTAAGAAAAGATGTTTCAAGGATCATTTGTGAGAAGAATTACGTTTTTGAAATTTCAAAAGTACCGCTTTATGATGATGAAAGGAAAGTATATGGTCTCTTGGGAATTGCGAAAGATATTACTAGGAGAAAGTGCCTTGAAAATCGACAACCAGAGCTGGAGATTGAACTTTTAGAAGAAAAGAGATTGTCTTCAATAGGTCATTTAGCTTCAGGAATTGCACACAATTTAAGCAATCCTCTAACAGTTATTATTGGTAGAGCACAGCTATTAAAAATGAAGATGCCGGATATTGAAGAACTTGATATTATTATTTCACAATCAAAAAGGATAAAAACGATTATAGATAACATGAATATAAAGAGTTGTCAGGAAAAAGATACCAGTAAAAAGCCTCTTGATTTGAATGAATTACTATCTATTGAGTTATTCTTTCTGGAAGCAGACCTATATTTCAAACATGAGATTCATAAGGATTTTCAATTCCAGGATGTTCTGCCGTTGATAGAAGGGATATATGGCGATTTCTCTCAGGGTTTTATTAGCATTATCCGTTATTCAATTGACCTAATGCGTAATTCAGTTGAGAAGAAATTAAAAGTAAAAACAAGAAGCGATAAAAATTTTATCTATATTGATATTTCAGATACTGGATGTGGTATTTCCAAAGAAGTTGCATCTAAACTTTTCGCTCCAGAGGATGGTACAGTATCCTTTGAGTTAGGTAGTGAAGAAGAGAAACAAAAAGTTCTTCGATTGAGCCTTTATAGATCTTATCGGATTCTTAAATCATACGGTATAGAAGTTGATGTTTGGAGTGAAATTGGAAAAGGAACTACCTTCATTATAAAGATTCCATACAGGGAAACTGTATAATTGTAAATCCATAAAATATTTCGTTATTAATGTCTTATTTGATCGCATAATACTTTATCTTTTTACTTAATTATATTACAGTTGGAAAGTATACATTTATTCAATAGTGAAGGGAAATCCAAATGAGTGAACAGAAATATAAAGAGTTGAAAACTCGTATTGTTGAGCTTGAAAAACAGTTAAAGGAAAGTAGAAATATTGTTAACAGGCTAACAGAGTCAGAGAAACATTATCTTTCCTTTTTTGAAAATAGTTCTGAAGGGATTTGGTGTTTTGAAGGGGACCCTATACAAATAAATCTTAATGAAGATGAAATTATAAACCGTATCTACTCTAATGCGCTAATGGTTGAGTGCAATGATACAATGGCAAGAATGTATGGATTTGAAAAGAGGGAAGATATTTTAGGGACACGACTTGAAAATCTCCTTGTTCCTACAGATGATAGGAATATAGATTATTTAAAAAGTTTTATACAAAATGGTTTTCGTCTGGTTGACGGTGAATCGCATGAGCCTGATGCTGAGGGTAAGGTTCATGTATTTCTAAACCAATCAAAATGTTAGTTGTAGATGATGAATCTGCTGCAAGAGATTTGCTCTATGATATGTTAATAATGGAGAATCATGAGGTTTTTAAAGCAGCAGATGGAAAAGAAGCTCTGGAGATATTTAAAAGAGAAGGTGACATAAAAGTTATCCTTACAGATTTAGGAATGCCTGGGATTTCAGGATGGGAATTATCGGAACAGATAAAGAAGATTGATCCAAAGACAGTGGTTGTAATGATAACAGGCTGGGGATTTCAAATAGATTCTGAGCGGGTGGCAAAATGTGGCATTGACCGAGCTATAGTAAAGCCTTTTCAGGTGGAACAGGTTTTTAATTTGGTAGCGGATTGTGTGAAAATAAGAAGGCAAAGAGAAAATGAGTAAGCTTATGACACAACTATCTATCGAAAGATTAAAATGAATATGCACAAGTTACCTTTAGTTTTTATAGTTATTTTTACACTTGGATTAGCATCTCCAGTTAAGGCAGAAAAGTTCAGTCTGGTGAGAGTTCATATTACGTCTCCTCATGATGGTTTTTCATTAATGCAGATAGGGATTGATCTTGAAGGAGCAAATATAAAGCGAGGGAATTTTTGTGAGATTGTGCTTTCGGAAGAGCAGATTGAAACGCTACAAAAAGCTGATTTCAAAACAGAAGTGCTGATTGATGACCTAACAAAATATTATCAAGGTCGCTTTAATATGGAATTGATAAAGGGATTTGGTTTAGGCAGTATGGGAGGGTTTTATACATTTGGTGAAGTTGTGCAGCAGTTGGAAGAAATGGTAACGCAATATCCGGATCTGATTACACAGAAACAGTGTATAAGTACTACTTATGAAGGGCGAGATATCTGGGTGGTTAAGATTTCAGATAATCCAAATATTGATGAACCTGATGAACCGGAAGTTTTGTACACTGCTCTTCATCACGCACGAGAGCCACAAAGCATGATGGTTTTGATTTATTACATGTGGTATTTACTTGAAAACTACGGAGAAGATGAAGCAGTAACATATCTTGTTGACAATCGCGAGCAGTGGTTTATCCCAGTTTTTAATCCTGATGGCTATGTCTATAACGAGACTATTGAGCCAAACGGCGGTGGCTTGCATAGAAAGAACCGGTTTCCAAATGGTTGTTCAGGGACTGAAGTCGGCGTGGATTTAAACAGAAATTACGGTTATATGTGGGGCTATGATAATAGTGGTTCCAGTCCGTTTCCTTGTGATCAAACTTATAGAGGAATCGAAGCATTTTCAGAATTGGAAACCCAGGCTATTAAAGATTTTTGTTTGAATCATGATTTTAAATTAGCTTTAAATTATCATACATATTCAAATCTATTTATCCACCCTTTTGGTTATGAAGAAAGTATATATCCTCCAGAACCTGATCTTTCTACTTTTAGGGAGTATTTAAATGATATGTCAACATGGAATGGCTACCAGGTTGGTACTACATATGAAACAATTGGATATATTACAAATGGTGATGCAAATGACTGGATGTATGGCGAATTGGGGATTTTTACTGCTACTCCGGAAGTAGGAAATTATTCAGATGGATTCTGGCCATCAACGGATCGCATTTTCCCTTTAGCTGAAGAGAATTTGAATCCAAATCTCTATTTAGCATGGATGGCAGGTTCCTGTTTTGAAGTTTCACAATTTGATTTAGGTTGTGAAGATTATCCCGATCCTGGAGAGGATCTGAGTATAGTCTTTAGTATTAAGAACAAAGGACTTCAAAATTCTAATGGAAATGTTTATATAGATATTTATTCGGACAGCCCATATTTGAATTTCGATATGACAATACTAAATCTTGGTGCTATTTCAAGTAGAGAAGTAGTTGCAAATATTGCTGATCCAATAAATACGTCTCTGGGTATATCTACTCCGATTGGAGAAAATATTAAGATATATTTTAATATTTATGATCTTGGTGGTTATTTTTTTTCCGATTCTATATCATTTAGAGTTGGCACACCCGCTGTTTTACTTTATGAAGATGCAGAAGGTGAACTTTTCCAATGGAATATTGGTGATGGATGGGGGAAAAGTGCAGAATATTACTACGGAGACTCCAGTTTGACTGATAGCCCTGATGGAGAATATCCTGATGATTGTAACAATGCTTTGACATTGATCCAATCCTTTAATCTGACCGAATTATCCTCTGCTACTTTGCAATATTGGACTAAGTGGGCGGTAGAAGCAAATTGGGATTTTGGACAGGTAGAAATTTCTCTAAATGGTGGAAGTACTTGGATACCATTGCGCGCACCGAAAATGTCTTTAGGTACTGGCCAGGGTGCTCAACCAGAAGGGGAGTTTGGATATGATGGTGTCCAGAATGATTGGCTTCTGGAAAGTATTTCACTTAGTGAATGGATAGGTAATGAAAACATTAAGATCAGATTTGTTCTCAAAACAGATTCTGCAGTTACAGATGATGGGTGGTATTTGGATAATATTACAGTATTTGGTTATCCGGTGATTGCATATACTCCCGGTGATGTAAACAATGACGGTGTTATTAATGTTAGTGATATAGTGAGAATAGTAAATATTATTCTTAGTACTGGTAATGAACCAACAGAGCAGGAATTGTTGGCTGGTGATATTAATAGTGATGGAGATTTAAATGTTGTTGATATAGTGATGATTGTTATTTTAATTCTCAATCAAGGAGAATAAAGCCTTTTTATATGGCAAATTTGGATGTCTTACTTGCTGAAAGGGTTGATGTGCCCTAAATCACGAAATTTATATTTTGTTTTTGATTTTTCGAAATAACTTCTTTATTGTGTTTAAAATCACAGTAATTATAGAAGCTTAAAACTACTTTTGTCTGAGATGATATATAATGATATTCATAAGAAATGTATAGTAAGTTTCTTCTCCACAGAATGGCAAATCAAGAAGATTTACTCGGATTCTTTTCTTTTGGGAGTTTTTATAAAAAAAAATATTAAATGAAGGAGGTTTTTATGAAGAAGATTGCGATTATCTTATTTTCTCTATTGTTTGTAGTTAGCATAGTATTTGGTGCTGATTCAGATTTGACATTAGAGAGAATTCAAAAGAGCAGAATGTTGAAGTCCGCCTTTTCTACAATAGGACAAGAGCAAAAAGTGAGTGTAGAAGAAAGGGCGATTCCGGGAATGGACAGAAGAGCGCATATAGGAAAAATGCATCCGGGAAAAATGCATTTAGGAAAAACAGGTAATGAGTCTATCCAATCACAAAAATGGGTTATGCCAAAGAAGCTTTTTCAAGGTGGGAAGAATAGTCTCTCATCGGGGCTCTTAAAGGCATCTCAGTTTGAGGAATCTGATACTTTAGTAATTGATTTTATTGAAACCGATACTATTCAGTATATTCCTGGGGATATAATTGTTTTTCAAATTGTATCCTTTGATTCCGTTTTAATCGAACCGTATGTTGACAATGGTGACGGTATTTTTAATTCTGATACTGATTTGCTAGTTGAAGGTCCAGATATGGAAGAAGAAATCTGGATTGTTGATGGGGATGAAGATGATGAAACCCCACCCGGTGATGGTGTATGGCAAGTCACTTTTAACACGGGTGGACTTGAAGAAGGAAATTTTTTTGGTTTGCAGGGAATGACCCTTTTTATTTCCGCTACAGAAAAGACGTCTCAGAATCAAGGACTGGGGGTTTGTTGTATCGAACGTCCTGATGAAAATACGAGTATTTCAGGTAGTGTTATGATTGAGGGAGACCCGATGGTTCCAGCTGCTGATATGATTGTTTTAGCATTTCAAAAAAATTGGTTTGGAGACGGAGATAATGGTTCACCGGATGTTGGATTTACGACAATGACTGATGATACCGGTTACTACCTGATTGAAATTCCGGATACTTTGAGAGGAGAATTTGTAGTATTTGCATTTGATTTTTGGAATTTCTACCCGGGATATTTTGCCGATCCGGAAATGATGACATTACCCGTAATGGGTGATATACCGGATGTAAACTTTGTACTTAGGGAAGCATCCGAGACTATATATGGTTATGTGACAGATGAAAATGATAATCCTGTGCCTGATATTCGGGTATATGCTAATACTGGACCTCATTATGTAGAAGATACTACAGATGTAAGTGGTTACTACGTATTGCCTGTTTTCCCAGGTTGGTGGAGAGTAGAAGTTGAAGAAGATGATCTTATTGGTGATTATATGATACCCAATGAACAACATCTGGAAGTATTTGAGGACGGCGATCATCCTGCAGATTTTATCCTCTATTCCGTAGATGGTTATATTGAAGGTACAGTAACTTATCAAGATGGGAATCCGGCTCAGGGAATTGAAGTTGAAGCTGGTATCTATCTTGGTTGGGAAGAAGGGGAATATTGGACTTATTCGGAAACTGATGAATTTGGTAACTACACTTTAATGGTTAGTAAAGCTTTGCAAGGTAGAGAAATTTGGGATAATGGATATGATAGTACATATTCCTGGATTACTTCCTACTGGGTTTCTATCTGGGAAGAAGATGATATTGTTGTTCCAAGGGAATATTGGGATATCTTTGCAGACACAACAGGTCTTGATTTTACTATTTATATGTCCGATGCTATGTTAAGTGGGTATATTTATGATAGCGTTACTGATTTTCCTCTCGGTGAGGCAGGAATTCATGCATTTAGTAAGGATTCAACAGATGGCGCTGTTCCCCCTATGGATGTTTGGGATTGGACTGAGGGAGATGGCTATTATGAATTGCCTCTAATTGGTGGGGCTCCACCTGATGGGAAATTATGGAATATTGAAGTTTTTTGGCCACATGCGTGGATACCATCTGTCGTTGATACATTAATAGTATTTTCGGGTAATAATTACACACAGGATTATTATATCAAACCGCCTGTAATGCAAGGACTTGTGGAAGGATATGTCTATGACAAAGACGGAATTGGGATTAATAATGCCCGTGTTGAACTATATGGCCCTGATTATTTTGAGACATGGACAGATGAAGGTGGTTATTTTAGAATAGAAGACCTTAGATTTGGTTGGTATAATGCAACAGCTTATGCTCCTGATTATGAACCCAACACGATATATGATATATGGGTTGGACCAGAACCAGTTTGGCTTAAATTCTGGATGGGAAGCGCTGTTGGTAATATCTTTGTAAATGGTGTTGTTACAGATGCTGCTACAAATAATTCAATTCCTGGAGCTCTCGTCTTTGCTTTAGGAGAATTCTGGATGGCGGTTTCTGGGACTGATTCAACCGGGTATTATGAATTTTGGCTTAAACCTGGATTTTACGATTTCCAGGCAGGTGCAAATGGATTTCTTGCTGATTATCTTGAGGGTGTTGAAATTAATCAAGACACAACGATTAACTTCGAACTGGGTTATGCGACTATTGCGGACACTGCAAAAGGTAGTGTTGTGGATGATGTAGGAATTCCTCTTAGGAATGTATTCATATACTGGGAATCTGATCCTTACCCACCTACATATATTGGTTACACATACACCGATTTTGATGGCAAATATGAAATAGGCTTACCATCAGGTGACTATAATGTCATGTTTTGGAAAGAAGGTTTCAATGACGAATATCGATGGCTTGAAAATTTCCCGACCAACCAGTTAGAAGATCCTGTTGTTATGTGGCCTCATACCTGGGTTTTTGGTCCGGAGATTAAGTCTGTAGGTGATGTTCCCGATGATCACGGTAAGCAAGTTCGCCTAACCTGGGAGAGAGCCGAAGGTTTAGAAGGTACTGTGATGGAATATCTAATCTGGAGAGCTATTGAGCCACCATCTGGTCCTGATCCGAATCCAGATCAATATCATCCAAACTGGGATTATGTTGCATCAGTTTCCGTCCATCCTGCTATGGGTATGTACCACTATGTAGCACCAACTCTTTATGATAAGGTTGGAGATGAAATTCGCTGGACAGCATTTATGGTTACTGCGATTGGTTGGGATGGATGGTCGTACTGGGATTCAAATATTAAAGCCGGTTTTTCTGAAGATAATCTTCCTCCGGAAACACCGACCAGTTTGACAGGATCACTCAGTGAAGGTAGTGTTGCTTTATTCTGGGAAGAAGTCGTAAATGAGCCAGTCCAATATTATACTATTTACAGAAGACTGGAGAATGAACAGTTCGTTCCTATCGGCTATTCAACAGAACCAGAATATTCAGATACAGAACTGATTGGTTCGGAGGTGTATTATGCCGTATCTGCAACTGATTATGGCTTAAATGAATCTCCAAAATCCAGTGAAATTAGTGTTACAATTACTGCTATTGATGGCGGTATTGAGATACCGGATGAGTTTGCCTTGAAACCGAATTATCCTAATCCGTTCAATCCGGAGACGACAATTGAATTTGCTTTGCCAGAAAATAGTAAAGTAACATTGACCGTCTATAATCTGAAGGGTCAGTTTATTAGAGAACTTGTTAGATCTGAATATAATGCTGGTTATCAGCGTGTTGTTTGGGATGCACGAGATCAATATGGAAATGCTGTCGGAAGTGGTGTGTATATTTATACAATAAAAGCGGATAATTTTACACAAACGAGGAAGATGGTTCTACTGAGATGATTTATCGCTGAACAATATGTGAATAAAGGGCAGGGAGACCTGCCCTTTTTATTGTGTGGATTTTAAAAATAATATGATTTATTAATTTACAATTGTATATAGTCTTATCTATTCTATCATGAGTGAAATCTTTAAAAATGTAATCTGGGTCAATAAATTAAGTAGTGCTAATTTTTCATCTTGTAAAACAGAATGAGATTTTATATTTTTGCGTCTGTTTAAGTTTAATGGTGAAGATGAAAAATAGTATTACAAAGATGATATTTGTTACGAGTCTATTTCTTTTATGGGCTATTAATATCTATAGTTTTCAGGATGTGAGCCTGGTAAGAATAAAACTTTCTGAGCCTTCTGATATGACAATTCTGGTGAAGATGGGAATAGATATTGCTCGATTTAAAGCTCCTGGTGAGGTTGAAGCCTGGGTAACAGAAGTTGAATTTGAAAAAATTTCAACGGAGGGCTTTGATATAGAGTATATTCCGGATCTTGCAAAGATTTACGCCGATAGTCTTGAGAAAGCCACGCGTAATACAAGTAACCCAATGGATGATTATCACAACTATGATGAGTTAACGACCTTTTTAAATAATACTGTCGATGATCATCCCAATATATGTCAGCTAATATCAATTGGAACAAGTGTTCAAGGAAGAGAACTTTGGTTCATGAAGATTACTGATAATCCAACAGTTGAAGAGTCGGAGCCAGAATTCAAATATATTGCAAATATGCATGGGAATGAACCTGTTGGCAGAGAGTTATGTCTTTATTTGATAGATTGGTTAACAGATAATTATGGGACTAATACCAGAGCGACATATCTTGTAGATAATGCTGAAATCTGGATTATGCCATCAATGAATCCTGATGGTTTTGAACTTCACCAGCGGTACAATGTACAAGGTGTTGATCTTAATAGAGATTTTCCAGATAGAATTAGTGACCCTAATAATACCACTGATGGAAGAGCACCCGAAACTCAAGCGGTCATGAACTGGGCTTTTCAACATTCTCATATCCTTTCTGCAAATTTTCATACAGGAGCGCTTGTAACAAATTATCCTTATGATAGTAACGAAAGTGGAAATAATGTATATACAGCCTGTCCAGATGATGCGCTTTTTATTGATGTTTCTTTATCTTATTCAATTCACAATTCCCCTATGTATAATAGTCCTTATTTTGATCAGGGGATAACTAATGGAGCAGATTGGTACGTTATATATGGTGGTATGCAGGATTGGAATTATGAGTGGCAGGGCGACTTTGAAGTAACTATAGAGCAATCAAATACTTTCTGGCCTCCGGCATCTCAACTTCCATCATACTGGGCTGATAATCAGGAATCAATGATCAGTTATATAGAAAGTATGTTCAGGGGGATAAAGGGAATAGTAACTGATGCCTCAACCGGACTTCCTGTTGCAGCGTCAATAGAAATTGTGGGAATAGATCACAAAGTGTATACTGACCCGGATGTTGGTGATTATTACCGGATGGTTATGCCCGGAACTTATGATTTATTGGTTGAAACAGACGGATATGAGCCCCAGATAATTGAGAATGTTATAGTGAATGAGCAAGAACAAACTATCGTTGATATTCAATTTGGTATTACATGTATTCCTGGTGATGTGAATAATGACGGTGAGATTAATATTGCCGATATTGTAAAAATAGTTCAATTTATTTTGATACTGGATATACCAGATGATTATGAATTTTGTGCTGCGGATTGGAATTTTGATGGTGTTATTAATGTGCAGGATATTGTCGGAATTGTTCAGTATATTTTGAACCAATAATCATGTTATGTGAAATTCAGAATCCCGGTAAAAGGTAAAAAATAACGAATAGAGAAATCTTTAAAAAGATTGTTCGGCTACTTAAAAATCAAGCAGTGAATAAGGTAGCTATTTTTAGTTCTTTTGTGAGAAGAGAAGAAGAACCAGGAAGCGATATAGATATTATCGTGGAATTTTCAGAAAGAAAAAGTCTTCATTAACTTGTAGGGATAGAAAGAGAGTTGTCTGAAGTACTGGGAATAAAAGTGGATTTGTTAACGGAAAAATCTATTAGTCCATACTTGATTGATACGATAAGGGAAGAGATGGAAGTAATTTACGGATGAAAAAGGACGATTTCATATATTTAAGGCACATGTTAGATGCCATTTCTAGAATGTAAAAGTATATTCACGGCACAGAATACGAAAGCTTTATGGAGAATCATCTTATACAGGACGGAGTAATAAGGCAGGTATTATGTTCTGGCTTAGTCTGTTGCCGAGAAAAGAGAAGGAGTAGTCTGTGAATAATAAGCTAAAAATTATGCTTCCAATTATTGCTCTTCTTTTTCTGTGGGGTTGTGCAGCTCATCCTACGATTAGTCCTGTTCCCTTAAAGCGTGGTGAAACCTACACCGGAATCACTTTTTCTGTAGAAAACGTATTTCCTGTTTTTGTATATAGAAAGGGTTTATCTGATATCAGCGACGTAGGTTTTCGTGTTGGTTTACCTATTTATGGTAGCGGTGTAGATTATTCGAGAATAGTATTTCAGCGTGGAGATATCTATGATGTAATAAACATAGGTTTTTCCTGGACACCAAATTCGAATTTGGATTTGACATATTATACAGTAAGAACCTTTCCCAAGAAACCCGGAAACGCTTTTTATACAGGTTTTAGAGGAATGTACATTCCTAATGGCATTAGTGATAGAGAGAGTGTTCGAGTTGGAATGTTGGTTGGTATTTCTATTGAAGAGAAATGGGGATTGGAGTTAGGTTATTTTCATGATTTTGATAAAGGACAGCCTATTGAATATTTGTTTAACCTTGAACCTAAAAACGATCCACGTTATCCTGCAGTAACTGATTATGGTTTGCCGTCAGAAAATTCAAGATTGGTTGGTTTATCTTTGCAACTTTCGTTGAATACGAAAGTTTTTTCAAAAAGGGACAGAAGCAATAAATAGAATTTTTATTGTAGATTATTAGCAATTGAAAAAATAGTAAATTACATTTGAATTAGGGAAGGTAGTAAGAAATGAGAAAAAGAATTTTTCATCTGATAACACTTGTTATTCTTTTATGCTTTACAGTGGAAATGTCATTTGCTTCCGCTGAACTTGTTGTTAAAGGGGATTCTAAGCTTATTATTGAACTGGATCAAGTTTCCAGTGATGAAACAGCAGTTGAGCTTATAGAAAATAGTTATCAAAAAGTCGCTATGATTTATAAGTTTTCAAAAATCCAAAGTTTTAATGTTGTATCTGAAAAGGGGATATTTACGGAGATTATAATTCCAAAAGCTCATTATATTGGCAACATCGGTACACCAAAACTCCCGGCACTTAAAAAATTGATTGAAATCCCTTTTGGTGCTAAAGTATCTATTAATGTAAAAAGTTATTCAACAATTGAATACAAGTTAAGTAATTGTGGTATCAACAATCCACTCCTACCTGTTCAACCTTCACTACCTAAGAATATTGATCCTCGTTCCGTTGATTTTGTATATGATATTGATTCATATACGGTTGATGAATTCAGACAATATGAAATAGCTACTGTCGAAGAGTTAGGTGTGCTCCGTGGTGTTCGTTTTGCCCGGGTAGTTGTTGCCCCTGTTCGTTATAACCCTGTAAAGGGAGTTATTAAAGTATATAATAATATTGAGGTTGAGATTAACTTTTCAGGCAGCGATATTGATCTGACTGAATACATTAAAGCTTCTACTTATTCACCGTATTTTGAAGCAATATACAGAAAGATTATTAATTATAAAGAAAGAGAACACGGTTATCCAGATCACCCGGATTTAACTAAATATCCTGTAAAATATTTAATTGTTGCCGATAGAATGTTTGAAAGTCAATTAGAACCTTTTATCGAATGGAAATCACAGAAAGGATTTACAGTAATTGTCACTTATACTGATGTTATTGGTACTTCATATAGTAATATTCAAACATGGATTCATAATCAATATAATTCTGGAACTCCTGCAGATCCGGCTCCAAGTTTCGTACTATTTGTTGGAGACACACCGCAAATTCCTGCAGAAACAGGTTCTTCCAGTGGAAAAGCCACAGATTTGTACTATTGTAGTGTAGACGGTGACTATTTTCCTGAAATGTATTATGGAAGATTTTCTGCGACTACCGCCGATCAACTGCAACCTCAGGTTGACAGGACACTATATTATGAGAAATATCAATTCTCTGATCCATCATTTTTAGATAATGTTACATTGATTGCAGGAGTAGATCCGTATTGGAATCCAAATGTTGGTCAACCGACAGTTTTATACGGTACAGAAAATTACTTTAATGTATTGCATGGGTTTAATGATGTTCATGTATATCTTGACTCTTATTCCGGATGCTACGAAACAATTAATGATGGGATCAGCTTAATCAATTACACCGCACATGGCAGTCAAACATCCTGGGGAAATCCCGGTATGTCACAATCTGACGTTAATGCATTAACAAATGATGGAAAATATCCATTGGCTATTGGTAACTGCTGTTTATCAGGGGATTTTGGCTATTCGGAATGCTTTGGCGAAACATGGCTAAGAGCAACAAATAATACAACTGGTGAGCCAACTGGTGCAATAGGATATATTGCATCAGCTCCTTCTTCTTATTGGTTTGAAGATTTTTATTGGGCAGTAGGCGCTTTTCCAATAATAGGAGACAATAATGGCTATGTCCCTCCTTATGATTCGACTTCATGGGGTGCCTATGATGCTCCGTTTGTAAGTGATTATGTTACCCAGGATGCTTTAAACTTCGTTGGTAATCTTGCGGTTACAGAGGCTGATATTCAGGGATATCCAACTCATGTTACAGGTTCAAGTGCACTCTATTACTGGCAAGCATATAATCTGCTTGGAGATCCGTCAGTCGTTGTATATATGACTCAGGGTGAAAATAATAATGTAAGTTTTGACGGTTTATTACCAATTGGTTCAACAAGTTTTACCGTTAATGCTGAGCCTGGCTCCTATGTAGGTATTTCGATGAATGGAGTTTTACATGGTGCTGGTTTAATAGGTGAATATGGGACGGCTAATATACCGATAACCCCGTTTACTGTTGCAGGCACCGCTGATATTATTGTAACAAAACCTCAGTATAAGCCAGTTTTTACTACTGTATTAGTTGCTACACCTGCAGTGGTTGGTATTAATCCTGATTCAATTTCTATTAATGTTTCAACAGAAGTAACCATTTCTGTTTATGAAGAAGATGGAACTACTCCCATTTCAGATGTAGATGTCTGGATTGAAGGATGGGGTGTTGATTCTGAGATTTTAAGTGGTACGACGAGTGGTTTGGGTGAATTAAGTTTTTCAATAACCCCTCCTTATGGAGAACGACTCAGAGTGATTGGTAAAAGACCGGTTGACAATTACTTGCTTTTTACCAAATATATATATGTGACCGATGGTATAGATTTAACAAATGCAAATATTACTCCTAGCGTTGCATCAATTGGGCTTTTTGGTTTATTAACACCCTATTATGAAGGACTGATTACTTCTACATGTGATGAAGCTGAAACAGTACTTTTTGCAAGAGGCTGTGGTGTGGATACATCAGTTGTGGCAACAGAGGTAAATGTAATTCCCGATGAAGTTGGTATAATTTCCGCCGCAATAGCAAAAAGCGGATATAATGTGTATGAAGAAGATATATTAGTTGAAACTGTATATGGAACACTAAGCGGAATTGTTCGCGATGAATCCGAACAGGGAGTTCCGGAAGCAGCAATAAAAGGATTTTTACAATCAAATCCGGAAACACCTGCATTTACTGCTATTACAAATTCGCTAGGCCAATTTACAATAGAAGGCGAACTGGAAATCGGTTATTACCAGGTTGAGATAGAAAAGTTTGGTTTAGTGCCATATTCAGAGGAACATTTTCTTCAGTATGGAGCAAACAGCTGGTTCCTTGATTTAACTGGTGCACCCAGCGGCACTGTTTCCGGCACTGTTACCGAAGCAGGCACGGGAGTAGCTTTAAATGCCACGGTGAATATTTACAGAGAAGAAAATGAAGAGTGGATTTTACATACTTCAGTAAATACGGTAGCAACAAGCGGTGGAATTTATTCTGTTGATCTGCCTTATTATACCTATCTATTTAAAACTACTTCAGCTCATCATGTCCCGAAAACCTTAACAGTTCTTGTAAACAGTGCTTCTCAGACAGTTGATTTTGCGCTTGATCCCACAGCTGGAAATATTCTTGTTATTGATGATGATTCAGGGAAAAGAAATATAAACAAAGTAGTTGACGCTGACGGAAATTTGATTTCCGAAGAAACTGAAGTTGTTTTTTCGGAAAAGGGACAGTCAGCTAATGAAATTTCTCAAGCATTAATAAGTCTGGGATATTATGTAACTATTGAAAATGCCGGTTCAAGCAATCCTGATACATGGCTGGATTATGATTTAGTTATTTCATCTTCCGGAGCAAATAGTGACCCTGTCAATGATGATACTTATCGTACAAATCTTAAACAATATGTAGCAGAAGGCGGAAAACTGCTTATAGAAGGTGGTGAGATCGGCTATGATATGTGTAGTTATTCAGGAGACACAGAATTTGCAACAAACGTGCTGCATGTAAGTGATTGGAAAGCGGATAATGCCGGTGCTTTTAACCAGGAACTTCCCGATCATGCGATTTCTTCAATTCCAAATAGTATTCCTGTATGTCTATACATTGATTATAATAGTTACGGAGACGAAGACGCGTGTACGCCTACTTCGGATGCTTATATTGTTTATAGTAATAATGAAAATTCAGCACACGCCGGAATCATTGTTTATGATGATAATGAAGTAGATATTAGCGCCCAGACAGTATTTTATACCTTTGCATATCCAAAATTATCTACTGCTGAAAACAGGGAAGATCTGCTTGAAAATACAGTGCTTTATTTACTTACACCTGAAATACAGGGTTCCGGTGTCTTAACCGGTACTGTTGACCTTATTGATTCTGATAATGATGGCGGTGCTATAGTGGAAATTCTCGGAACAAATTTCGAAACAACAACAGATGTAAGCGGAGATTATGTGATCAATGATATTTATCCGGGAACTTTTTCAGTAAAGGCATCTAAATTCGGATATACAGTCCAATATATAACAGAAGTGGTAATTGCCAATGATAGTACTACTGAAAATGTTGATTTCTTTTTACAGCAGCTGCTTGTGGTCTTCTTTGATGATTTTGAAAATGGGACTTCTCAATGGAATTTGGAAGAGTCATGGGGATTGACAGAGAGTAGTTATTTTTCTGCTACTCATAGTTTAACAGATAGTCCGGAAGGAAATTATATAGGTAATTCTGCAGGTTGGTCAGCGTCAATGGCAGTACCGATTAATATGGAGGAATGTACACAGGGATTATTGAGGTTCTGGCATAAATATGAATTAGGAGCCGGAGATATGGCGAATGTGGAAGTGAGTGGAGACGGATCGTTTTGGGAAATTGTAAAAACTTTTTCCGGAATACAGGAGGATTGGGAACAGGTAAATCTAAATTTATACTCTTATACAGGTTATGACTTTTTATGGGTAAGATTCAGGATGTCTGCCAATGCAATGGATAATCTTGACGGATGGTATATTGATAATGTTGAGGTGATGCTTGATGCTGGTTCAGCTTTGGTCAAAGGGGATATTAATCAAGATGGGAATATTGATGTTGCGGATATAGTCAAAGAGGTAAATTTTATTCTTAATACTGGTGAGCCGCCAACTCCGGTAGAGTTCTGGTGTGCCGATATGAATGGAGATCACCAGATCAATGTTCTTGATATTGTTGAATTAGTAAATATCATTCTGAATGAAAAAAGTATGGCCAAAAGAGCCGGTAAATCCGCTACAAAATGTGAGATTATTCGCAGAGGAGATGTGCTTTATTATAATTCGGATGGTGATGTAGCTGGCTTAGAACTCCACTTAATTGGAGGCAATAAAAACTCTATTACAGTTTTTCCTGAATTAGTAATCGAAAGTGCAGTTTCACAGAAAAATGATCAGACAGTTGTTCTGCTGTATAGTATGGATGAGAAAGTGCTGCCTGCAGGTGAGAATGCACTGATGACTATTTCAGAAGGAATGAAAGTAAAATCGGTTATTGTATCAGATATTTTAGGGAAAAAAGTTGAAACTTATGTTAGAGAATTACCAACCCAATTTAGTTTATATCAGAATTATCCGAATCCCTTTAACCCGACTACGAAGATTGCTTTTGATATACCAAAATCCACTTATGTAACATTAACGATTTATGATATTTTGGGAAGGACAATTAAAGTGCTTATAGATCAGGAATTTAAATCCGGAAGTTACGAGGCTATCTGGGACGGGAGAAATAGATATGGTGTTCAAGTAGCGTCCGGGATTTATTTCTATTCGATTGAGTCTACCGATTTTAACAAGATAAAAAAGATGATTCTTGTCAGGTAGTTATTGTAAACTTGCGAAGGTTTGAAACCTTCGCAAGGTTTGGAGAATTTTGATAAAAAAATCTTGACATAATCAGGTTATTGGTTAAATTATTTTTTAAATTGGTTAATGAAAATAAATGTAAAGAAGTTCTTAGAGTATAAAAGTTGAACAACATCCATTTCTTACTGTTTTATAAATTGTAAAGGGAGAGGGAAAGTTTTTAAGTTATTAGAGGGATTTGAATTTAAATTTAAACAAAAAAACATATTATGTAAGGAGGACTTATGTGTAAGAGGTCTTTGTTAGTTGTATTTTTAATTTTTGTTTTGTTGTTGAGTTTTGGCTTTGCGGAGAATAGTGTTTCCAATAATGTGGTTAAGAAGTCAGCAGAAGTTGAGATTGTTCTTAACAAATATTTCGGCGGAGAAGAGCTTACTATTAGTGAAAAACAGATGATTGCTCCTTTCATTGAAATTAATCATAATCATCTAACTAGAAACCTTAGATCAAAAGAGGTTGTTTTAAGTGAGGACTTCTCAGGTGGAGTTTTACCTACTGGATGGACCGTTTTGGAAGGTTCTTTAAGTAATGTTGATTGGGATTTCAGTGCTCTAGATGCTACATGTGATTGTAGTAGTTACGGTGATTATGCACAGGATACATTGATTTCTCCAACAATTGATTGTTCATCATATTTAGGTCTTCGATTAAATTTTTACCAAGATTATGATGCATATTCTTATGGAGATGTTACGACTCAAGTATTAATTTCAAATGATGGTGGAGCAACATGGATTGTTCTTTTGGATTATACAGGTATAGATCATTTAGCTGAAAACGTAGGTCCGGTTGATATTAGTACTTATGCCGATGGAGAGGCAAATGTAAAAATTGCATTTGCATATGAATCTGATTTTGGATACCATTGGACTATTGATGATATAGTTATTGATACTCCTCCTACCGAGCCTATTATGGTTCTCAGCACCTATTCCATTGATTTTGGGAATGTTGGAGCGGAGGTTGGAAAAGAAACTGTTTCTGAGAAAGTGTATGTATCTAACAATGGCGGTGGAACGTTAAATATCACTGGTTTTACTTTAAGCTCTGCTGACCTGTCTGTTGATTCTACTTCTTTAACTGTAGAACCCGGTGTTACCGATTCTTTTGTTGTTTCTTTTGCTTCTTCCACAGCAGGTGTTTTCAATGGAAAAGTTACAATTGCAAGTAATGATGCTGTAAGCACAGATACAATAGCAGTTACAGCCACGGTAATACCAGCTGGTTATGTAGTAGAAAGTTTTGAAGATGACTTTCCGCCTCAAGGCTGGGATAGAGTTGGTTATACTTCCAGTTACTTAGATGGGTGGTATGAAAATACTTCTTCTTCTTATGTCTATGATGGTTCAAAATCTGTAAAAGCTAAAGGTCAAAATAGCTGGTTATTTACTCCTAAGCTTACCATTTCTACTGGTGATTTTATCACCTTTTACTATCGTTCAGAAAGTTCGAGTTACCCGGCAGGTTTGAAACTCAGAATATCAACAGGCTCGGATCAGATGGATACAACAGGATATACAGCAGTTCTATGGGAAGATGATAATGTTGATGAAACTGAATATCAGAAAGTTACATACACTTTTGATGCCACTTATGATGGACAGGATGTTTACCTTGCTTTTCAGAGAAATTGGGCTACTTCTAATTATTACTATACTTATGTTGATTATGTCACTCATCCACCAATCTACTATCCCGAAGTTTCTTCAATTCTAATATCAGAGATTGTGGTTACCCCAACAGCAGGAGAGTTTGTTGAGATATATAATTCTAATATATATGAAGTCGATTTATCCAATTATTACTTAACAGATGCAACCTATGCAAGTGGTGGAGCCTACTATTACAATATCGTAACTGGTTCCAATTATGGTGGTGGTAGCTCCGCGGATTTCCATGCTCGGTTCCCGGATGGTGCTACTATTGCTGCGGAAGCATATCAGACTATTTCAATGGCAGGAAGCGAAGATTTCCTTGCTGAATATGGTGTAGATCCTGATTATGAGTTATATGAAGATGGTGCATCTGCCGATGCTATTCCCGATATGCGTGAGGCAGTAGCTGGAAGTATTAATAATCAGGGTGGATTGACCAATGGCGATGAAGTTGTTATTTTGTACTATTGGGATGGTGAAAGCGATCTGGTTATGGATTCCGATTATCTACTGTGGGATGATGGTGCAGAGGTACCTAATGAAGCTGTTGATAAGACTGGAGTAACTATTGACGGACCTGATGCCGATACAGATGTTTCAGCTTATTTAGATGATACTCCTATCGCAAGTCAGGATTTTGGAGTAAGCCCGGGCTACGGCTTTTCACTTCACAGAATAGATTATACCGAGGGTCTTGAAGCACAGGCAGATGGTAATGGAATTACAGGGAGCGATGAAACGAGCGAGAACACGAGTGCAACTTTTGCTATAAGCCTTCCTACTCCGGGAGCAGATGCGCAGCTTGATATATATGAACCTAATGATATTCTTAGTGCTGCAACTGCTATTACAGTACCGGATACGATAGTCGGACCGGAAATTAATCCTGATGGCGATGTTGATTGGTTCTCTTTTGCGGCTGATTCAGGTAGTTATTTAATCCTTGATTTATTTATTGATGGCTTCTCAAGTTTGGATGGCGAAATTGCCCTATTTTATAGTGATAGTGTAAAATTGGAATCCGCTGACTCGTATGGTAGTGGTAGTGATGAAGAAATAGAATATTTTGTTGATTCCACAGGCACCTATTATGTTGCTGTTGCTCATTATTCTGATTTAAAAGATGATCGTGCTTATACAGGAGCATACGCATTAGGAGTAAGTGTGGAAACAGAGTATGATCCCTGTGCGGATTATCCTGATCTAAATGAGCCGAATAATGACGTTGCAAATGCAACAGTAGTTTATGCAGATGATTCTCTTGCAGCAGCACTTTGTCCGACTGAAGACCTTGATTATTACTCTATCACAATTTCTGATGATGGATTACTCTATGCAGAAACTCATCCAGGCGCAGCAGGAGACTATGGTACTGACACATATATGTACTTATTAGGCTCAGATGGAACTACTGTGTTAGATGAAGATGACGATGCTGGCGATGGATTTACATCCTATGTCGAAGCGGAAGTTACTGCCGGTACGTATTATGTTCTTGTTGAAGTTTCTTCATATGCTGCTGGAGATGTGTTTGATTATGGCGTTTCATTTGGGCTTTATATACCACCGGAAGTTTATCCGCCGGCGAATTTTACGGCTTATCCCGGTGACTCGAAGGTATATCTTGACTGGGATAGACCTGTCCCTGGTAAAGGTGGGAATTATTCCAGGTTCTCTACTCCGATTGAAAGAGATAGAATGTCTCTCAATATGAACTATGAACCTAAAAAATCTAAAGATATTACCGGGTCTGCCATTAACGTAGTTGGTGGTTATATACCAGGGGAAACTCAGGATTTACAATTCGCTATTAATATAGTTTCACCCGATTATGAATGGTCTGACTCAGTCAGTATGACATTCCCTGCCGGTTTCACTGTAAATTCTGCAAGTGACATTGATGGAGAAGTCTACAACGGCACAGATGGATCACTCGTTGAATGGGGCGATAATGATAACAGTTCGGGAGGAATAGTAACAGGAACTACACTTTTTACTGTAAATGTAACCGTTGACGCTGGTGTAACAGGTGAACAAACAATTAATTATCATATCAGTGGAGACGAATATGGTGCAGTACCTAACTTTGTTGATGGTTCTTTATTAATTAATGAAGGTGGTGGATGCGAAGATGATGAGTATGAAGATAATGATGATTATCTAAATCCTGCTGCAATGATACCTGGTTTATACGAAGATCTTATGCTGTGCTATATGGATGCCGATTGGTATTCAGTAATGGTTCCAGCCTATGGTTCAATAACTGTTACTACAGAAGATACAGTTGGATTATTTGACCTGCTTCTTTTCAATCTTGAAATTGATGCCAGCTATGCTATTGATTATATGATAGACAGTACTGAGATGATTGTATCGTATGTATCTATACTGGATCATGAATCGGAATTTCTTGTCGCTGTAAGAGATTATGATTGGAATTTTGGTTCAATGGCTCAAGGTCCTTATGATATGAATATTGTGGTGGAAGAAGCTGAAGTATACACATACGATATCTATTCTGTTGACAAAACATTAATTGGAAGCACAACAGAGACGGAATATCTTGTAACTGAATTGACTAATGGTGTAGAATATTGTTTCTATGGCAAAACTGTTAATGAAGCAGAAATTGAAAGTCCACCATCTGATACAGCATGTGCAACTCCTGAACCAGCTTTACTATGCCCGCCTGTCGGACTTACTGCTGTTCCGGGAGATACATCAGTTTACCTTTCCTGGTCAGAGCCGGAACCACCGATGCCGCCGTGTTGGGATTTTGAGATTGATGCTTTACCCTTTGATCATATCTGGTCGAATATAGGTGCAACGGATGATTTTGATGTGGACCTCAGTGACGGAGCTGATATTGCATACAAACTGACATTAGACATTCAGACTACACTTGATATTACGCTTTGTGATGCTGTTACTGATTATGATACTAAGCTTCAAATTTTCTACGATTGCGAAACTCCATCTGAATTTTATGACGATGATGGTGATTATGATTGTCCTGAAGCGATAGTATCTACTAATCCTTCTGAATTAATAGGGATAGTTCTTGATCCGGGCACCTATTTAATTGTTGTTGATGGCTTTTCTGGGTATGAGGGGAACTATGGTATTCATGTATCTGAATCGGTAGCAGAAAAATATGTCTTTGATGCGGAAGCGGCAAGACAGTATGAATTAGATAAACTTAGTTCGATGGGACTTTCTGAAGATTTGATGCTGCTAGATAAACAGGAAAATCCATGTGGTACATTGCTCGGTTATAAGGTTTATAATTCAGCTGGCGATTCTCTAACCTATTCAACAGTAACTAATGCATTGATAACCGGTTTGACTAATGATGTAGAATATTGCTTCTATGTGACTGCCGATTATGAGGAAGGTGAATCTTTGCCGAGTGATACAGTATGTGCCACACCGGAAGAACTTGTTCCTCTCCCTCCTGTTAACCTTACAGCAACTCCTTTTGATGAGGAAGTTAGACTGGATTGGGAAGAACCGGGTACAGCACCTCTAATTTATTTTGAATGTTTTGAAACATGTGATGGTCCCGTTGGCTGGGGTATGATTATTGAGAATGTAGTTGATAATGGAACTGGTGGTTGGCTCCGAGTTGATGACGGAACAACATACGGATGTGGTACGGGAATGAACAATTGTGGAGATGATACTGAAGGACATTGTGTATTTGCTGCCTGGAGTGCTGAAGGTAGTGCAGTTACTTCCAGATTAATATCACCTCTTATTGACTTAACGAGTGAAACTGCTGCCAACCTGACATTCGAATCTGCATACAATTACCCGGGTGATGCTGATTCACCAAATGAGGTTGAGGTTTCGATAGATGGTGGGACAACATGGACGACTGTTTATACTGAAGATCCAACCGTTATTGGTACATGGCATATGGTTCAAGTTGATTTAAGTACATATGCCGGTTCGCAGATAAACCTCGGCTTTAAATATATTAGCACTGCTGGAAATGCAGAAGGATGGTTTATTGATGATATTGCTGTAAGAGGTGCATTGGGAAGAACCTTTGCATACAATTTCAGATATAATACGATTGTTGAAAGTAACAAGGATAAGGTTGCAAGCAACATATTATTAACTTCCGGTAATAAGGAGATTTCCGGAAGTAATATTGTATCGGAAACGGGAGAATATTTTCCAGATGCTACTGATGACCTCTGGTTTACAATTAATCAATCCAGCTCTGATGTAGAGTTCATTGATGGATTCTCTATGACATTTCCTTCCGGTGTAGTTGTAAACTTTGCCAGTGCGACCGATGGCGGAACTCCATGGAATGGAGAAACCGGAGATGGTGCAACCATAACCTGGGGTGATATGTCAGGTGGTTCCGGTTGGGGAACAATTGTTGGTTCGGAAGACTTTTCAGTTAATCTATCCACAGCAGGATTTTCCGGTCCAATGGTTATAGATTATACTTTAGTAGGTGATGGCTACGGAACTGCACCACATACAATTGACGGTCAATTAACACTTTATGAACATACTTTTATACCTGGTGAACTTCTTGGATATAATGTGTTTGTAAATGATGTACAGCATAATACCGAAATCGTCCGTGGTTTGAAATATATGGTTACCGATCTTACTAATGAAGTAATGTATACACTTGGAGTTTCTGCTGAATACTATCCAGGTGTTCATAGTGATACAATTGAAGTAGAGGCTGCACCTATTTATATGTTTGGTGAAATAACCGGAGTAGTATATAATCCAAATGATGTTCCAATTGAAAATGCTGTTGTTTCCTGTATGGGATTAACTGATACAACTGGCACTGATGGAGTATATTTACTTGAGAATCTAATTCCAGGTCCCAATGTTGTGAAGGCTACTGCTGATGGATTTGATAAGATGGCAATTGAGGTGGAAATTATTGCACAGGCAGACCCTGTTGTTGTCGATTTTCATATGATTCCTGCTTTGGGCAGACCTGGAGGATTATTTACCGCTGAAGGTGATTCAAGAGTAGACCTACAATGGTTTTCTCCTGGAGCTGTAGGTGATGAACTTGTTGAAGGTTTTGAAGCCGCTGTATTTCCTCCAGAAGGTTGGACGCAGATTATTACTCATCCAACTACCACATGGCAACAGTACACTGATGAATATGCTTATGAGGGCATTTATAGTGCTGGAACCTGGTGGGATTACGGTCACCAGGATGAATGGCTTATTACGCCAGAGTTGACCATTGGTTATAGAACGACATTAACATTCTGGTCCTATGCACATGAAGGTTCCCCGAATGATGATCACTATTATGTGAAAGTTTCCACAGATGGTGGATCAAACTGGATACCAGTATTTGATCTCAGTACTCTTCCTCCAATGGGTGAACTTGAATTTAATGAGTGGGAATATCCTTATACTGTTGATCTCAGTGATTTTGCAGGTGAAGATGTAATGATTGCATGGCATGCCGAAGACCCACCAGATAATGATGGACTCTGGTTTATCTGGATGATTGATGCGATCTATATTGGCTCTGAAAAAGGTGAAATATTCTACTTTAATACAGGACTATGCGGTATTACACCTCCTGGTGTATTAGCAAAGAAAGATGCAAAACATGTACCTACGGATGTGGAAAGCAACTATACTCAAACTATAATACACACTCCGCTTAACAAGTTAATTGCAAGCAAAGAAGACACTCTGCTTGGATATAATGTTTACCGTATAGGAGAAATTGAGGATACTTTACTTACACCAACAATGATTGCAGACACTTTCTATACTGATCTTTTTGTTATGAATTATGTTGAATATAGCTATTACGTAAAAGCGATTTGGGATACTGATGACTGGGGAGATGTTGAATCCAAGCCTTCTAATATTGCTTCTGCAACACCCTGGAAATTGGGAGATCCTAATTTTGATGATAATATAAACGTTGCTGATATAGTATTGCTTGTAAACTTTATTTTGATGATTGATGAACCTACTGCAGATCAATTTCGTGCTGCTGATGTCAATTTTGATGATAATTTAAATATTCTTGATATCATCATATTGATAGATATAATGCTTGGAAGAAGCACCGCAAAAGAAGTTAATGATCCCGGTATAACTGCTGATTTGATTCTGCCTGATATAGCACCAATACATGAAAAAACCGGTAAAGTTGATCTGGGTATTGACTTTGATGGTACTGCTTACGGTTTACAGTTTACGGTCCGTTATAATCCTGATTTAATGACCATAGGGAATCCGGTAATTAATGCTAATGAGAAATTGTCGATAGTGAAAAATCAGGTTGAAAAGGGTGAAATGATTGTTCTTGCTTATAGCATGAATGGAGAAAAAATCAACTTTAATGTTGAAAACTTATTTACTATTCCTGTTGAATTTGTTAGTAAGGGCTATCGTGGAAAAGCATCAATCGAAATTGATGATGTAATTCTTGCCGGTCCAAGTGGAGCTGAGATATTAATGGATAAGAATTCTGGTTCTGTTACTTTAGCTGTGGTACCTGTTAAATATGCTTTACATCAGAACTATCCAAACCCATTCAACCCGACAACTACTATTAACTATGATCTTCCTAAAAATGCTCATGTTGAGATAGTTATCTATAATATGCTTGGTCAAAATATTCGTAAGCTGGTTAATGATGATAAACCGTTTGGTTATCATTCAGTTGTCTGGGATGGAATGACGGATGCTGGTGAATCTGTTTCATCCGGATTATACATATACCGTATTATTTCTGGTGATTTCCATAAGGTAAAGAAAATGGTATTATTGAAATAAGGTTAATTTTAGAATAGTTAAAAAAGCCCCGATTATTTCGGGGTTTTTTTTATGAGGGCTTGAATGAGCGGATCAGTAACATTTCCTTTATAAGCGAAGTAGCCCACCTGAATGATGTCAGTCGGGCAGGGAGTTTTGCGCTACTTTCTAACCGATAACTTTCAGTTGTCTATTTGTTATTGTTTGTAGATTACTTGTCCATCGTATCCCGATTTATCGGGAGTAGATGGATTGGTCCTTAGTCACTTTTCCGCCACAGGCGGATTAGGCACTTTTAACTTTTCACCGATCGAAACTTTAGAAGAATGAATTAGTATAACGGACAGTTATTTATAGGAGGATCGAAAATGAAAAAGAGTGTTGGTTTATTGCTAGGATCGGTTATTCTTATTATTATCGGTTATTATATTGGTACAGGGTTTTTAAAACCTGAACCTGAGCATGTTGTTCTTTATGAAAGTGCTCCCCAAGAGCAAAAGATGGCTGTTGTTCCTGCAGCGTTTATTAGTAATGGAACAGAAACATCCTCTTTACAAGCATTTAATGAAGCTTTTGTAAAAATTGCTAAAAATGTTAATCCTTCTGTTGTAACTATTACAACCGAAAAGGTGATTAAAACTCGTGTGAATCCTGTATTTCCAGGGTTTGGAGATGATGATTTTTTCAGAAAATTTTTTAATCTTCCTGAAGGTTGGAGTGAGAGAAAGGCAACAGCGCTGGGATCCGGTGTGATAGTTGATAAGAAAGGATATATCTTGACGAACAATCATGTTGTTGAAAAAGGCGAAAAGATAAAAGTTAAACTGAATGATAAAAAAGAATACAAAGCAGAAATCATTGGAACTGATCCACGAACAGATTTGGCAGTGATAAAGATTAAAGCAAAAGACCTAAAACCGGCAATTCTTGGAGATTCAGATGCTTTAAAAGTGGGAGAATGGGTTCTGGCAATTGGTTCCCCTTTTTCTGAAAATTTAGCACATACGGTAACCGCTGGTATTGTTAGTGCAAAAGGGAGAAGTAATATTATTCCCGGTGCAAGTTATGAATCATTTATTCAAACGGATGCCGCGATTAATCCGGGCAATAGTGGAGGTGCATTGGTTAATATTCGTGGTGAATTAGTAGGGATAAATACTGCTATTGCGACTAATGGTGCAGTTTCAGGCAATTTGGGTATTGGTTTTGCGATACCTATAAATTTGGCAAAAAGTGTTATGAGCGATCTGATAGAGAAAGGGAAAGTTATCAGAGCATGGCTTGGTGTTAAGATTCAGCCGGTCGATGATCGTACCGCAAGAGCTATGAAAATCGATACAAGAGATGGAGCACTTATTGCTGAAGTAGTAGAAGATAGTCCAGCTGAGGAATCAGGTATTAAGGTTGGTGATGTAATAATAGAATTTGATGGGAAGAAAGTTGAGGATCCATCTCATTTACAGAATCTTGTTTCTAATTCTGAGATTGGAAAGATTAAAGATTTAGTAGTGATTAGAGGTAAAAAAGAACGAAAACTGAAAGTGAAACTTGGAGAACTCCCGGAATCTATTGAAACTGCAAGTAGAAGTACCGGTAAATCTTTTTCAGAGTTAGGTATTCAAGTAGAAGAACTTACACCTTATATAGCACAAGAATATGGCTATGATTCTGATGATGAAGGGGTTATTGTAACAAGAATTGATAGGGAGTCTGAAGCTGCAAGTGTTTTGCGTCCCGGTGATATTATTCAGAGGATCGGAGACAAAAAGATTATTGATATGTCTGATTATAAAAATGCCCTCGAAGATGTTTCTGGTGAGTTTATCTTAGTTTTAATAAAGCGGAAAAGTGATACTTTCTTTGTGACATTGGAAGTTCCGAAGTAAAATTATCTTACTCGTTATTTTTTCATTTCAAGAGGCTTTTGAATAAGAAAGCCTCTTTTTAATATTTTCATTTCCGTCGGGAAGTTGTTCTATTTTGTTTGTTTTTGTTTGGAGCTAACTCTAAATTCATAAGTTGAATTGAGAGGTTGAATGAAGGCAAAATTGGGGATTATCGGAGGTACAGGTTTCTACGAATTACAAGGATTAGAGATTAAACGGAAAGTTTCTCTTGAAACGCCTTTTGGTAGACCTTCTGATAAACTTATTATAAGTGAAAAGGATGGTCAGGAAGTTATATTTTTGTCAAGGCATAGTAGAGGACATGTGCTAATACCATCGAATATAAATTACAGGGCAAACATTTATGCAATGAAAATATTTGGTGTCACACATTTGGTTTCCGTATCTACAGTAGGAAGTTTTAAAGAAGAAATTAAACCCAGTTCCGTTGTATTTGTTGACCAATTTTTTGACCGTACTAAAATATATATTCAAGATACGTTTTTTGATGATAATATTGCCGTACATATTGCTTTTGGTGATCCGGTTTGTCCTATTTTGCATAGTGCTCTCATAGATATTGCGACATCTGCCGGAGTAGATTTTACACCTCAAGGTATTTATTTGAATATAGATGGGCCGGCGTTTTCTACAAGAGCCGAGTCCATGATTTATCGTTCATGGGGAGTATCCGTTATCGGGATGACTAATATCTATGAAGCGAAATTGAGTAGAGAAGCGGAAATCCACTTTGGGACAATTGCTCAGGTTACGGACTTTGATAGCTGGTATGGGGAATCGGTAGATGTGACCGAAGTTTTTTCAAACCTCGGAAAAGCATTAGAAAGTACAACAAAAGTGCTACAAGGATTAATTGAGAAATTCCCACTAAGTGATGGTGATTGTAACTGCGATTATGCTCTTGAAAATGCTATTGTAACTGACCGCTCTATTATATCAGATGATGTTAGGAATAAATATGATCTATTCTTAAAAAAATATTTTTAGTAAAAAGATGTCTCAATTTGGTAAAATAATTGTAATTGTGGGAGTATTTTTAGTAGTGATAGGACTTCTCCTAAGTTATGGTAAAAATATACCTATTTTAAATAAACTCGGGCATTTACCCGGTGATATTATTATCAAGAAAGAGAATTTCACATTATACTTTCCCTGGGTTACCTGTTTGGTTTTGAGTTTAATTATGTATATTATTCTTAATTTACTTCGCAGATAGGAGGTCTTTTTAGTGATAAAGAAAGTTCTACCAAGTGTTGATTTTGTTGCTTTAGAACATGAAATACTGGAATTTTGGAAAAACAACAAAATCTTCAAAGAACTTATTAAAAAGAACTCCAATGGCCCCAGGTGGTCTTTTATAGATGGTCCTATAACTGCTAACAATCCAATGGGTGTACACCATGCGTGGGGAAGGACATATAAAGATATTTTCCATAGATATAAAGCGATGCATGGGTTTCGTACTCGATATCAGAACGGTTTTGATTGCCAGGGTCTTTGGGTAGAAGTGGAAGTTGAAAAAGAACTCGGTTTTAAATCAAAGAGAGATATTGAAAAATATGGAATTGAACGCTTTGTTAATAAATGTAAAGAACGAGTAGGGAAGTATTCTAAGATTCAAACCGAGCAATCTATTCGATTAGGGTATTGGATGGATTGGGAAAACTCGTACTATACTATGTCAGATGAGAATAACTATACCATCTGGCTGTTTCTGAAGCGGTGTCATGAAAATGGCTGGATTTATAAGGGACATGATGTTATGCCCTGGTGTACCAGGTGTGGTGCTGCATTATCTGAGCATGAGATTGCTACGGAAGGTTATAAAGAATTAACTCATACAAGTGTAACCTTAAGGTTTACGCTTTTAAATAGGGAAAAAGAGTATATTTTAGTTTGGACAACAACGCCCTGGACGCTTACTTCTAATACTGCTGCTGCAGTTCATCCTGATAAAAAATATCTTAAAGTAAGACAGGGCAATGAAATATATTATTTAATCGAGGGCAGGCAGGTAAAAGTCTTGAAAGGTGAGTATACAATTGAAGGTTCTATCCTTGGAAAAGAAATGCTTGGTTGGACATATAATGGCCCGTTTGATGATTTGCCCGTTCAATCTGATGTAAAACATATAATTATTCCATGGGAAGAAATAAGTGAAACAGAGGGTACTGGGATTGTACATATTGCCCCAGGCTGTGGACAGGAGGATCATGAACTTAGTATAGAACACAACTTATCGGTTATAGCACCATTAGATGAATTTGGTAACTATATTAATAGTTTTGGATGGTTAACAGGGCAAAATGTAAATGATGTTCTTAGACCGATATTAAAAGACCTTAAAGAAAAGGGGATAAAATATTCTGAAGATGAGTATACGCACCGTTATCCTATTTGCTGGCGGCATGGAACTGAATTGGTTTTTAGGTTGGTTGATGAATGGTTTATCGCAATGGATGGGGTTAGAGAGAAGATGATGGATGTTACTCGTAAAATTCGGTGGATTCCAGAGTATGGAATAAATCATGAGCTCGATTGGCTGCACAATATGCATGATTGGATGATTTCTAAGAAGAGATACTGGGGGTTGGCTTTACCTATTTTTGAGTGTAAGTCTTGTGGAAATATAACAGTAATTGGAAGTAAAGAAGAGCTAAAAGAACGTGCCGTTGAGGGCTGGAAGGAATTTGAAGGTAACTCACCTCACCGTCCATGGATTGATGCAGTGGAGATCAGTTGTGAGAAATGTGGTGCTAAAGTTAGTCGAGTACCGGATGTGGGAAATCCATGGCTGGATGCTGGAATCGTACCATATTCTACATTACATTATACAACGGATAAAGCTTACTGGCAGGAATGGTTCCCGGCAGAACTTATATGTGAATCGCTTCCCGGGCAATTCAGAAACTGGTTTTATTCATTGCTTGCTATGAGTACTGTACTAGAAAATTGTGAACCTTCTAAAACGGTTTTCGGTCATGCACTTGTAAAGGATGAATATGGAAATGATATGCATAAGAGCACTGGCAATGCCATCTGGTTTGAAGATGCTGCTGAAAAGATGGGTGTGGATGTTATGCGTTGGTTGTATACAGCCCATAATCCGGTAAATAATCTTAATTTTGGTTATTCTATTGCAAAAGAGGTACGAAAACGTCTCATAACAATATGGAACTCTTATTCTTTCTTTGCTACTTATGCTGAACTTGATAAATATTCACCTGAAAGACACAAAGTAAACAAAGAAGATCTTTCTGATCTGGACCTCTGGCTTCTTGCCCGACTCAATTTACTGTTCAAGGATGTTGAGTGTGAATATGGGAGTTATGCTGTTGAAAAGGCAATGAAACACATTGCTCTTTTTCTTGAAGATTTATCTAACTGGTATATCAGGAGAAGTAGACGGCGTTTCTGGAAATCCGATGATGATGCGGATAAATGGAGTGCTTATCAAACACTATATACTGCATTAAAAGGATTGATTCACATTTTAGCACCTGTAATTCCTTTCATTACTGAAGCGATTTATCAAAATCTCGTTAGAGGACTTGAGCCAGATGCCCCTATAAGCGTTCACCTTGGTAGGTTTCCTGAAGCCGATGAATCATATATTGATGAAGTTCTTTTAAAGAAAGTGAATTCGGTTGTAAGAATTGTTAGTTTAGGAAGAGCAGCAAGAAATAAAGCTAATCTCAAAGTTCGTCAGCCTTTGCAGAAAATAATTGTTAAATTACCTGATGACCAAGAACCTGAAGCCTTGAAAGACCTTTCTAATCAGATACTTGAAGAACTTAATGTCAAATCGATAGAAATAGTGGAAGATGACAGCTTTTTAACAAATTATATCATTAAGCCAAATTTTGCTGTATTAGGTTCTAAGTATGCAAAATATATTGGGGGAATTCGAAAAATAGTACAGAATTTGGAGCCTAGTGAGATTGCAAGGAAGTTGAAATGTGGTGGATTGGTTGAAATTAGTTTAAGTGACAAAAAGTTGTATTTATCAAATGAAGATCTTATTATTGAACGGAGAGATGCTGAAGGATATTCTGTTGCTATTGATTCTGATTATACTGTTGCAGTTGACACAAAATTAACTAAAGAACTAATAAGGGAAGGTATTGTTCGAGATTTTGTTAGACATATACAAACGATGAGAAAGGAAGCTGATTTTCGGGTCGAAGACAGGATTATAGTAGCTTCTGGTTCTACAGAGACATTAAGTAAAGCACTAAGTGAACATCTTGACTATTTTAAAACTGAAACTCTGGCAATAGATGTTGAAAATACATATAAACCAGGTGAATTTGATAAAGAAGTTAAAATATGTGGAGATAAAATCCATGTTGGAATTAGCCGTATAAAGTAAATTCCCATTTAGAAGAGGAATCATGACTAATAAAACACAAAAAAAGAGATGGAGTAAAAAAGAACTTGATTATTTCAAGAATATTATATTGAAAAAAAGGGGAGAAACTGTTAGAGAAATAAAACGATTGGAAGTAGTAACGATAAAAGACAAGACCCGACAGGATAATACAACTCTGGATTCTACTTATGCTTATCATATGGCAGATGTTGGTACGGATTCGCAAGAACGAGAAAAAGCATTCCTATGGCTTTCGAGAGAGAATAAATATTTAGGACATTTGAATGCTGCTTTGGTTCGTATCGAAAATAGAGTATATGGAATCTGTATTGAATGTAGAAAATTAATTCCTAAGGAACGTCTTGAAGAAGTTCCTCACACTCAACATTGTGTAACGTGTAAAAATAAGTCTAAATAGATTGTTTTTTATCTTTCGCTGAGAGATTGCTCTGGTTAAATTTCCATAAAATATAGTGGATTATATAAATATATTTAGTTATTTTTTAAAAGATGATTATCTTATCCTAAGAAATGAAATAGAATAAAGTCTAGGTTGAACCCATAGTCGTTGTTACCTAATACTTGTTGGTAATTATTTAAATGAAAATAAAAAACCTTTTGGTTAAATCTCCACTATGATTAGAGAAGGGTTTTAAATGCAAAGGTGTTTTTACTGGTATACTGTTTTAATTGGATTCTAATATAAAAGAGATACTCAATTTTGTCGCTGATAAGGATTTTGGAGAACGGTTGGATGTATATTTATCAGAGAGAATTGGTAAGTTATCAAGATCTAAAATTTATAATTTGATAAGAAGAGGAAATATTTTAGTAAATGGTCTTACATCTAAGCCGGGTTATAATATCAAACAAAATGATGTTATTAAGGTTATGCTACTCGAACCTCCTCCTTCTGAAATCATTGGTGAGAAGATTCCGCTAACTATTTTATATGAGGATAAATACTACATTGCTGTTAATAAACCGGCAGGAATGGTAGTTCACCCTGGAGCTGGTCATTTTTTCGGGACATTAGTAAGTGCTTTGGTTAATTATACTAGTGAGTTGAGTTCGTTAGGCGGGAAACTAAGACCAGGTCTGGTTCACCGTCTTGATAAGGATACGTCAGGGATAGTTTTAGCTGCTAAAACAGACGAGGCTCATTGGAAACTCAGTAAATTGTTTGCAGATAGGTTAGTTTTCAAAGAATATCGTGCTTTTATTTGGGGTTTTCCGAAATCTGAAAGTGGTCTCATTAATGCTCCTATTGGACGAAGTAGTAAAAATAGAAAAAAGTTTATTGTTTCGGATTCTGGCAGAAAAGCACGGACATGTTATCAGATTATTTCAAATTTCGGTATTATGTCCTCTATAAAATTAATTCTTGAAACAGGGCGCACACATCAGGCGAGAGTTCATCTTAATTTTATAGGTCATCCTGTAGTTGGAGATTTGATATATCAAGGGGGATTAAGACACTTGCGGTGCCTTTCGAAAAAGGAGATTGATTTAGGTAAATTGGTGCTGTCAAAAGTCGAGCGCCAGATGCTTCATGCGTTTGGAATTCGATTTTGTCATCCGTTTACAGTTGAAAATATTGAAATTGAAGCGCCTTTGCCAGAGGATTTTATCGATGTTGAATCAACTCTCAGAAGTGGGTGTTAATTGCGGTGACAGTAGAAGTATTAATTGATAAATTCTTAAGATATCTGAAGCAGGAAAGAGGGTATTCTGACTATACTGTAGAGGCTTATCAAAGTGATGTCAGGCAATTTCTCGATTTCTATGCTGAATATTCCAATACTGTTCCTGTAAAAATATCAGAAGTTAATAAAATCGGGATCAGGCATTTTCTTGGAATGCTTTCTGAATCCGGTTTGGAGATGAGCTCTATTTCTAGAAAGTTAGCTTCTCTTAAGGCGTTTTTCAAATTTCTTGCCAGGCAAGGTTATATTTCCGGTAATCCTGCCGCTATGGTTAAGTCTCCAAAAACAAAAAAGCACTTGCCGGTTGTACTATCAGAAGAGCAGGTATCAAAAGTAATGGAAATACCTGATGCAATTTCCTTTGTTGGGCTGAGAAATAGGCTGATATTGGAACTTTTATATAGCACCGGTATTCGATTAGGGGAACTTATTTCTTTAAATATTGGGGATGTGAATTTTAATAAAATGACCATATGTGTCTTTGGAAAAGGTTCAAAAGAGCGTATTGTCCCATTTGGTAAAAAAGTGAAAACCGCTCTAGATAATTACCTTAAGATCAGGCAAACTGTACTCGTAAGCGTAACTTTGGAAAGTCCGTTATTAGTTAGCACTCGAGATAGGAGAATAGCTCGTCAGACAGTTCAAAAGGCTGTTAGGAAACTTCTGGAAGAAGTATCGGAGCAAGAACACCTCAGTCCTCATGTTTTAAGACATTCTTTTGCTTCACATCTTCTTGACCATGGTGCCGATTTAAATGCAGTTAAAGATTTATTAGGACATAACAGTTTATCAACTACTCAATTGTATACTCATATACAAATAGGTAAGATAAAGGAGGTATATAAACAAGCACATCCCCATGCTGAGTAAATAGGGAGAAATATTTAAAATATTAAAAAAAGGAGTGTTTTTATGAAAATTGAATTGACAGCACGACATTATGAGGCATCTGATCGAGTAAAGAGATATGTAGATGCTGAGGTTAATAAACTGGAGAAAATTCATAGTAAGATCGTGAACTGTAGAGTTATTTTAAATAGATCTAAAGAAGGTGAAATGGCAGAAATTAATCTTCACATTTCAGGAAAAGATTTTGTGATTTCAGAGACATCAGGTGATATAATTAAATCAATAGATTTGGCTGTTACAAAGATGGAGCGTCAGCTTAAACGATTTAAAGGAAAGAGATATTCAAATGCAAGAGTTATTAACAGTCGGGAAAATTTACAAGGATAACCGTTCAAAGCTAAAACTAAAATGTGTCAATGGAAAAATAGGTCATGATAGGGTAGTTTCTTCTCCAAAACTAAACCGCCCTGGATTGGAATTAACCGGGTTTTGGGAATATTTCGATAAAAGTAGAATTCAGTTGTTTGGAATGAAAGAAAAACATTATCTTAATTCTGTTAGTAAAGAATTTATCAAAGCGACTTTTAAGAAGTTGTTTGCTTCGGGGATACCGGCAGCTATTTTTGCTCATAGAACCCAACCATCGGAAATTATAATTGAATTAGCAAATAAATATGGCGTTGCTCTTTTTAAGACATCTATGCTGACAACGCAGTTTGGTTCGTTTTTAGTTTATTATCTTGATTGGAATCTGGCACCATCGACTACTGTACATGGATCTTTGGTGGATGTATATGGTATTGGTGTTTTGTTTACAGGGCGTAGTGGTATTGGAAAAAGCGAAATTGCTCTTGATCTAGTCGAGAGGGGGCACCGGCTTGTAGCTGATGATGTTGTGAAACTTACAAAGCGTGCCGATAATTTTGTTATGGGATCGGGACTTCACTTACTCGAACATTATATAGAAGTGAGAGGAATTGGAATTGTTGATGTAAGAAGTATATTTGGAATAAGAGCTGTCCGTCAGCAAAAACGTGTAGAAGTTCAAGTGGAATTAGAAGACTGGGACAAGGAAGAAAATTATGAGCGTATTGGCGCTAATGAGAAGTATGTAAACATTTTGGATATAGATATTCCTCTTATAAAGTTGCCTATATATCCCGGAAAAAATATTACCGTTATTGCAGAAGTTATCGCGTTAAATCATTTACAGAAATTTATGGGTAAAAATTCTGCTAAAGAATTTGAGAAAAAGTTAAAGGCGAGGATTAAAGAAAAAATCAGACAGGAGGAGTTACAAAAATATCTTAAACAGGATTATGAATGAGAAAGGATTATTGATAGATGAAGGCTATTATTCCTGCTGCAGGTATTGGTGAGAGGTTAAGACCACTTACTTTAACTCGACCGAAAGTGTTACTACCTGTTGCTGAAAAACCGATTTTAGGGCATATCCTTGATCGAATCATAGAATCGGGTATTGAAGATGTTACCTTAATTGTGGGATATATGGGTGAGCAAGTTATAGAATATGTGAAAAATTATTACGATCTTAATTTAGATTTTGTAGAACAGAAGGAGAGGAAGGGATTAGGTCATGCTGTATGGAAGGGACTTAATTCATCCGATAAGCCCGTTCTAATTTTACTGGGGGATACTATTCTCGATTTAAATTATTACAATTTTGCACAAAGCCAATATAATGTTATTGGCGTAATGACTGTTGAAGATCCTCGAAGGTTTGGTATAGTGGAAGTTAAAGATGGATGGGTAGTAAAATTAGTGGAGAAACCTGAAAATCCACTTAGCAATTTAGCGATAGCTGGGATCTATCTTTTACAGAGTCAAGAAAGATTAAAGAAGGCTATAGAATACATTATTGAAAATGATATAACCACAAAAGGCGAATATCAGTTAACTGATGCTCTTCAAGTAATGCTCTCCTGGAATGATAGAATGAAAACCGAGAATATAGAGGCATGTTATGATTGCGGAACTCGTGAAACACTTCTAGAAACGAATAGACATCTTTTGGAAAAAATTGATTATAAAGCAAATAAGTATCCAAATTCTGTGATAATTCCACCAGTCTATATTCACCCCAAAGCAGATATAAGGAAAAGTATTGTAGGTCCGTATGTGAGTATTGGAAAGGGAGTTACTATTTGCGATTCTGTTATAGAGGATTCTATTATTAGTGATGGAGTTAATTTAAAGAATGTGTGCCTAAAGAATAGTCTCTTCGGTTTAAAATCTTCAATACATGGGAAGTGTCATATCGTAGATATAGGTGATGAGTGTTGCCAGAATTTGGGTTGATTTTGTTAACGCTGTTCACTATGTTAGCAAACAAATTTAATTGAGAGGGAAGTTATTGTGAAGAAGTATAGTTTTACATCAGAATCGGTTACGGAAGGTCATCCTGACAAGATTTGTGACCAAATATCCGATGCTGTACTGGATGCTCTTATTGCAAAGGACCCCGATTGCCGTGTTGCCTGTGAGGCACTTACTACTACAGGTATGGTTATGGTGGCTGGTGAAATCTCGACAACCACTTATGTTGATGTTCCAACAATTGTACGTAATACACTTAAAAGAATTGGTTATATAGATTCTGACTATGGTTTGGATGGCAGGAACTGTGCAGTTATTAGTTCTATCCATGAACAGAGTGAGAATATTGCTCTTGGTATAAATTCGACTGCTGATCGAGAACAGGGTGCCGGGGACCAGGGAATGATGTTTGGATTTGCATGCGATGAGACACCGGAATTAATGCCTTTGCCCATTAGCTTAGCACATAAGATAACGATGCGGTTAGCGGAAGTAAGAAAGAAGGGTATTTTGCCCTGGGTAAGACCTGATGGAAAATCACAGGTTACTGTTGAATACGAAGATGATGTACCAAAGCGGGTTACAAGTGTTGTTATTGCAGTACATCATAATCCGGAAGTACCACACAAGCAAATTGTTTCTGATGTGAAGAAGTATGTAATAGTTCCAATATGTGAAAAATATTTGACTCCAGAAACGAAGTTTTTTATTAATGCTACAGGAATTTTTGCGATAGGTGGTCCCGAGGCAGATACAGGTATTACGGGAAGAAAAATTATAGTTGATACCTATGGCGGAATGGGAAAACATGGCGGCGGTTGTTTTTCGGGGAAAGATCCATCGAAGGTTGACAGATCTGCATCTTATATGGCAAGATATGTTGCAAAAAATATTGTGGCTGCTAAACTGACGCATAAGTGCGAGGTGCAGTTAGCATATTCAATTGGAGTTGCCGAACCTTTATCTATTTATGTAGATACATTTGGTACTGGGACTGTTAGTGACGATAAATTGGCAAAAGCTGTTCGGGCTGTGTTTCCTCTCAAGCCGGCAGAGATTATACAATATTTAAATCTAAAACGCCCTATATATTTTAAAACAGCCTCGTATGGACATTTTGGACGCGAAGAGAGTGAGTTCACGTGGGAAAAGACAGATAAAGTAGAAGAATTAATTAAATATTTTGAGGATATGAAATGAATGGCAAAATTAAAGATATAAGTCTTGCAGATGCGGGGTATTTAAAAATAGAGTGGGCTGAGGCTCATATGCCTGTATTAATGGCGCTTAAAAAGAGACACCAGGATTCTAAACCTTTAAAAGGGATGAGAATCAGCGGTTGTCTCCATGTTACAAAGGAAACAGCGGTTCTGGTACGCACGCTTGTCGCCGCAGGTGCTCAGGTTGCCTGGAGCGGATGCAATCCATTGAGTACGCAGGATGATGTGGCAGCTGCTCTTTTTTCTGATAGTATTCCTATCTGGGCATGGCATGGATTGTCCACTGAGGAATTTTATTGGTGCATAGAAAAAACAATCGAACAGAAACCCACTTTAACTCTTGATGATGGTGCTGATCTTGTTTTTACACTTCATAACAGACACCCTGAATTGGCAAAACAGCTGTATGGTGGTTCCGAAGAGACAACAACCGGCGTGCATCGTTTGAGGGCAATGGCTAATGATGGAAAATTACTTTACCCTCTACTTGCTGTTAACGATGCAGAAACAAAGTGGGATTTTGATAATGTATATGGTACCGGTCAGTCATCTATTGACGGAATTTTAAGGGCTACATCTATCCTGTATGCTGGAAAGACATTCATTGTTGCCGGATATGGACATTGTGGAAGAGGTGCCGCAATGCGTGCCAAAGGAATGGGAGCGAATGTCATTGCTACCGAGGTAAAAGCAACAGCTGCTCTAAAAGCAATGTTAGATGGGTATAGAGTAATGCCAATGGATGAAGCAGTAAAAATAGGTGATATATTTATCACGGCTACCGGAATGAAAGAAGTCATTATTGGCAAGCATTTCGAGAAAATGAAGGACGGTGCTATTGTTTGTAATACAGGACATTACGATTGTGAACTGAATTTAAAAGACCTGGCAAAAATGACAGCTTCCCGTAAGGAAGTTAGACCCAATTGTGTTCAATATACTTTAAAAAATGGACGGAAAATATATGTACTGGGTGAAGGTAGATTAGTAAATCTCGTGGCTGCAGAGGGTCACCCGTCGGAAGTAATGGACATGTCTTTTGCCAATCAATTTATGGGGATGATATGGCTGGCAAAGAATGGTCCCAAACTTGAAAAGAAAGTTTATGATATTTCTGAAGAGCAAGACCAGGAAATCGCTCGACTTAAATTACAGACAATGGGCATTTCTATTGATACATTAACGGAAGAACAGATAAAATATAAAACGGCGTATGACGAAGGGACATAAATGTTTGTTTAACTTCCGTGTTCATACCTGGAGCTGAGAAGTGAAGAGAAATTTTTTTATCTATCTAGGTTTGTTAGTTTTCTGGGGATTAATCGGATGTGAGTTCAAGATTCCCACAACTCCGCGCCTGCCTTCAAAATGGAACACAAAAGTTGTAATTCCATTGCTGTATAAAACTTACAGCTTATCCAGTTTAGTTTTTGACTCTTTAGCTGCCTCTTCCAATCCCATTATGGCTGATACTGCAACAGGAAGATTAAGCTACCTTGTTAGTGATTCTTCTTCCGAAGATATAACTGTATTAGAATCGTTTTGTACTATAGCTTCACATGAATTGTCAAAGGAAATTGATCTATCAAATGAAATAAAGATTAATCCTGACAGTACAGTTATCCAAATTAATATCCTAGCAAAGAAAAAAATCAATACAACAAATAATCGTGTAAAATTTGGGTTATTGAATGCTGCAGGTAGTCCTGATTTCAATAGGATTATAGTAACTGCAAATCTGAGTGATACATTCTTTAATGATATTCAGATTAAAATAATATGTCAAAATTTCAAGGATAATAATACAGGTACTCTGCGGACCGATTCACTTACCCTTTCCATTAACTCAACATTAGCTACTAAGAATATAATAATTGACGGAGATTCTCTTATAGGCGCTTCTACAAATGGATATATAGATTCACTTGTATTTGCTATTGATATAAATATTGAGGATAAACTTGGAGAACCACTTGATAGCATTTATCAATCTTTAACAATCGATGTTGATGTATTACCTCTGGAATTGGAATCCTTCAATGGGGAAGTAAACGCTTCTGGAGTTATTCCTACCGAGTTATTTATTAATAGTCCTCCTGGTGCTGAGAGTATTAATTTTAATTTAGCAACTATATCTTTTTCAATCACGGATAATAGCGGACAGTTTGATAGATTGCTTATAGAAATTGTTGGAAAAAAGCAAGGGGAAGATAATACTGAAATTGACTCTCTATTTTTTCCTTTCCCTGATACTTGTGAAATGGAATTAGGGCAAATTATATCTAATCTTCCAGACAGTATTATCATTTATGTCATTGGGATGCTTGAAGAAGGCAATTATACACCAGCTTCTTCGATCCTCCTTTCTGAAGGATTATCTGTAAAGTATAGTATTCAAGTTCCTTTTAATTTTACTCTTCCCACAGAAATGATTATTGCATCCGGTAGGCCGACTAGTTTTGTTATTAAGGATTCTTCAGTTAGAGCAAATATTATTCAAGTGCAACAAGGTGCAGAACTTGAGACAACTGTTGAGAACAGAACTCCATTTCAAGGGAATATCCTTCTGCTTTTAGGGAATTGTCAGTATTTCCCTTTTGACTCTACTGAAACACCATATGATGAAAACTATAAATGGAATGCTTTAGGTGATTCTCTTTTTTATAATGATACTGTCCATGTTGTAATTGATACTCTCGCAGTTTTAGAGATTCCTGCAGCTACTTTTAGTGGAGATTCGCTCATTGAAGCAGGAGTTCTGGAGGATCAAATTTCTTTTGCCGATTCAGCAGCTGTTTCACATTTTGCTGATACTTTAACTCATTATATTATGCCTCATTTCCTCTTTCTGAATCCAGATACATCAAACACAATTTTAAGAGACAATCAGTCAATTACGATTAGAAGCTATTTAAATCTGCTTCTTGATCCAGCTGCACTTACTCATCAAGGAGTTGATACATCAGATACGCTATAGATTACTTTAATTAGAATAGGTTTGTTAATTGAATGGAAATCAGACAATGTTAACACTATAACGTCATTTAGGAAATATGATAAGATATATAGTTCCAATTAGCAATTGTAAATACTACATTAGGCATATTGAATTTGTAAGTTCCTTATTAGGGTTAATTAGATATAAGACCTTTATCATATATATAATTCTATTAATCGTATCTTCACAGGCAGGTTTTGCACAGAACTATATTAACCCACAGGCAATGGCTTTGGGTGATGCTTATTCCTCTGTTGCGAGAGGATATTTTAGTGTAGGATATAATCCCGCCAACCTTGCTTTTCCTTCAAAATATAAAACATATATTAATTTAGCAGGTCTTAATTATATTGTTACTAACAATTTTGTTTCTTTAAAAACAAATGCAAAGTATGGTGGTAAGGATATAACAGCAAATGGGGAAAAGCTACAGAAAGAGTTAATTAGTGAGATACCTAATAAAGGTTGGCGTTATAATTCAGGGGTCAATATACCCTTACCATTGTTGAATTTTTCGACAGGAAATAAAGCCTTTACAGCAAATTTTCTTTATATCACTGATTACTACATTTCGAAACCGGCTCTTGAAATTCTATTTGGAGGTATGAAAAAAGATACAGAATACAATTTGGATTTGCGTTGTGATGCAATGACAGCAATTGAATACGCCTATTCAATGGGGATACCTTATAATAATATGGCTTTAGGTTTTTCGTTAAAATATATACAGGGACTTGGCTATTATGGTTTGGATCCTAAAAGAAGTTCTGGAACGGTGTCAGTTGATACGATATTAAGTGGTTCAGGAGATTATTTTTTTAGAGAGGCTTATGGTGGAAGAGGATTCGCTATTGATCTTGGCATTGCATTTCAAGAATTGAATGGCTGGAACATGGGCATTAGTGTATCGAATTTTGCAGCTTTAATGAAGTGGAATTATAACACATTATTCTCAGATATTGTTGGTACCAGTATGCTAAAATTTATGGGTGGTAGACTTAAAAGTGGAAACCCTGATATAGACCTTGATTTTGAAGGAGAATCGTATAACTATTCTTTTTTAATAAATGATGTTAGTGGTGAGAAATTTTTTCAAGGAGACAGCAATTTTTCTAATTTATTCTTCAGTGCTGGAGTGACAGATACTACTGATACTTCTCTGTTTAAAGTTAGACTACCGTTGGTTTTGCGTTTAGGTTTATCCAAGCAGGTAAAGAAGGATATATTGCTTGTTACGGATTTAACAGCTTCTTTTGGAGATAGGTTGAATTACTGGAAAGGTTGGCGCTGTTCTCTTGGAATGGAATATTCGTATTTACCATCTTTTCCATTAAGATTAGGGGTTTCTTTTGGAGGTCTAAGTGGTTGGGAAATAAATATAGGAAGTGGTATTAATGCTGGATTTATACATTTTGATTGGGCGGTAGGTTTTCATAGAGGTCTATGGTTACATACTGCTCGTGGTATAAATTTCTCCATGGGAGCTTATTTAACCCGGAAAACGAAAAGTTTGAAATAATAAGAGTCCACTAAAGAAAGCCACAAAATGCACAAAATTTCTCTTTATTATTTCAATAAAACCAACAAGCGTTTTTTATTGTACAATCCGTCTGGAGGGAGTTGTTGCGAATTAATATTTTTTATGCGGACTTAATAATATTATCTGAATATAACTCCATTGCATGGGAATTTCATTTTTTAAGAACAAATATTTAATGACTTCATTTAGAATCCCGATGTATCGGGACAAGAGATTAGTCGTTTTATCCGTTCTTATTATTTGTATTTGGTGGATTTTAAGTTGTACCTATGATCCGTTACCTCCTCCGGAGATGCCAAAATTTTATCAAACAATTAATTTACCTCTTGTTGACGCATCTTTTTATCTTTCTGAACTTCAGGATTCAACCAATAATATTTATGGAGATTCTCTTTCGGATTCACTCTATTTCATGTTTTCGGGGAATCTGGATACAGCTACTTTAACAGAAGATATCTTTCTGATACCGGCGGTTGGAACTTTTGAGATTAGTCAGGATTTCTCCGAAATTGATCAAGCAAATGTTACTGTGGATAAAACTATTTCACAGAAAATTAAACTTTCTGAAATATCAGGGTTTAGTTTTCCCTTACCGTATGATTTTACAATTCCATCTATCCCACGAGTCCAGATAATAGATGAAGAGCAGACTTTACAGCTATTTGATCGTTACTCAGTTCCCTATTTTGAGAGAGTTGATTATCTTACTATTCAATCAGGATCTTTCAGAGTGCAAATAGAGAATAGACTCCATCTTACACTGGACTCTGTATTGATAAGTCTGAATAATTTTAACAGGGATACGCTAGCTATGTGCTTTTATGAAAGTATACCACATGGGGAAGATCGGGATACAACAATTGATCTTTCAGGGAAACAGTTGAGAGATTCTGTGAAGGTTGTCATTAGGGCATTTATGGCGGCGGCAGATCAAGTGACTATCCCGGCTGGAGAGGACCCTTATGTTATGTTTGCAGTTAATTTTAAAATTGAAAGTATCGAGAGTGTTACAGGTATTCCAGAACCTATTGAAATGGAAGTTAGCCAAGATATTCCACCTTCTAACAATACGATAATTCGTGCAGTTATTGGTTACACCACAACAGATCCTCCAGACACTAACCTTATTAATCTAAATATAAGAAACACCCTTCCTTTAAATTTTAATATGAATATGAAATTTATGAATTTCTATACTTCGGAAGGAGCTTTAGAAATTGATTTGGATGTATTAACAGATAGTGATATAACTGAGATAACTCGACTTGATGGAGATACTCTAAGGAATCCAGATGCATCGACTGTAGTCGAGTCAATACTGATTAATAGTAGTATATATTTACTTCCAGATGTCGAGGGAGGTTCAGTAGTAACAATACCATTAGATATGAAGGGAGGATCTGTAGATATCACGTTTCAGATAACGACTATTAAGTTAGAAGAGATTGTTGGGTTTTTTAATGAATCATTTGCTATTCCTCCATTAACTATTAGCAATATTCCTACGGGATTCAGTAATATTAATTTCGGTTCTGTTTTGTTAAATCTTCATTTTTTCAATGAGATTCAAGCCCAGACGAATCTTTTACTTAATCTCCAAGGATTTAGAGAGGGATTAGAACCTGTTTTAATTGAAGTAGAAGACTCAATCCTAAAAGCAGGAGAGTCGATACCCGTAGCTAAATCAGATGTTCAGATAGATATTGCTCCGATTTTTAATATGGTGCCAGATTCAATTCTGGTATCAGGAGAAGCTGCTATTCCCGCAAATGATACTTCAAAACTTCAGGTTGGTAAATCTTTCTGGGGTAATTATGATATAATTGTTCCTTTTCAAATCAAAACAGAGCCGATGACATTCATTCCTGTGAAGTCTACCATACTTGATCCTATGGATGAAAAAACTAGTGACCAGATCAGAGCAGGATTAGTTGAGGCATCAATCATAGCAAATGTTGTCAATGATTTCCCATTGTCGGGTTCGGTGGAGGTGTTATTTTCAAATTATAACTATTTCCCTCTTGATAGCAATCAAGCAGAAGTTGATACCGGTTATCAGTGGATTAATGACTCATTATTTGCGATATCTGAAAAAGAGACGGTTTATATTGATATCGATACCTTAATAGCGATTATCTTACCGGAACCGGTGAAGTTAAATAGTTTTGGCGCAGTAGAAATCCCTGGTGAACTTTATCAGGTTTCGACTTTAGATTCTACTAAGCTCGAGGGAATTATGAGCGATAAAGAGCATTATATTCGTCCGAGAATATATTTGAATGGAACAGAAGATTTTGTATCAGTGGGATATAATGACCAGATTCAGATTCTCGTAATGATTTCATTTACAATAAATACCAGCGAATTAATTAATCCTGAAGAGGAATCGGAACAAGATACTATGAATGTAGATGATTTGAAAAAGCCAACTATTTATAAGGAAAAATTTGATTGTATTTACCGTATCAAAGAAAGCAGAGACTGTGAGAATTTTTCTCATAAAAAAGTGTCATTATCTTCGTTGGAATCTGAAAAGTGTCAATGAATATACTTTTAATTTCTTATGGAGTATTGGAGTAATGGAGTAATATCTAAAAGAGATTCCTATGGAAGAAGATGAGAAAGAATAAAAATCGAGAGTCTTGAAATGAAAAAAGTAAAAGTAGAATAGATTGACCATTTGATTGTTAAAGAAAGTAATGTGATATATGGAAATGAATGATTTTTTTCACAATTCTCCAATACTCCATCACTACAAACAGATTGTGGTGAAGTTTAAATTATTGAGAATTTTCTGTGATTTACAGAAGCAAATAATCTGCTTGACCATCTCTCCAATACTCCACCAATCCAAAACAGCTTAAAATGAATTATAAGTTAATAAAATTATTTCGTTTATCACTTATTATCCTGGTTATGTTGGTTCAAGTCTTTCCCCAAACTCGTCGTGATCCCCGCTGTGTTGCAATGGCTGGTGCTTATGGTGCAGTATCGAGAGGGTTATTTGCTGTTGATTATAATCCAGCTAATTTGGCTTTTTCTAATGAATATAATTCTTACCGCTTGTGGGGGGGATTCAATTTTAGTTTTTCGAATAACTTCATTTCTATAAAACGATATAAGGAATATAATGGACAAGATTTCGAGGCTAAGGGAGGAAAACTCAAAAGGAAATTTATTAGTGAAATTCCTGAGCGTGGTTGGCGTATATTTACTGATACTCATTTTGCTATCCCATATTTAAATTATTCATCCGGTAATAAAGCTTTTACCTCAGATATTATTATGATCGGTGATATTGGTTTGCCAAAGGGGCTTGTTCGATTTATATTCGAAGGAAATCCTTATAAAAAAGGTGATAATTATTTAGACATGGATTTCAATGAAGAATTTCTAATGATGGGACAGTATGCTTATTCATTTGCAATTCCTTTTAAAAATTTCTCTTTAGGATTTACTCTGAAATATTTACAAGGGTTTGGCTACTTCGGTTTAAACCCCGACTCATCAAATGGTTATATCCAGACATTTTTTAAGACTGATAAAAATTATATAATTGGTGAGGGTAAATATCTATTTCAGCAATCATTAGGCGGAAGAGGTTTTGGTCTGGATATAGGAATAGCGTCAAATGAGATTGATGGATACCGATTTGGAGCGTCTTTAACCAACCTATTTGGAAAAATATATTGGCAAAAGAAGACGTTAGTTTCTCGTTTAATGGGTGGAAACGAGATATTGCCGTGGAATGGGGACTTCTATCTTTATGAGTTTAAGATAAATGAGGCTCGTTTCGATAAATTTTTTAAGAATATACCTTATGATGAGATATTTCCAGGTGAAGGCAAGACAATCCATGATACTACGGGATTTATAGTTCGCTACCCAAGCCTGGTGCGATTTAGCTTATCAAAATGGATAAGCGAAGATGCGCTTTTCGCGACAGATTTTGTAGCAGGATTTGAAGACCGGCTCTATTCATTCGGAGCCTGGAAGTGGTGTATGGGTATTGAGATTGTTCGTTCTAAAGAATTTCCAATTCGATTTGGTGTAGCTTTTGGGGGCAAAGATAATAGGGAATTGACTTTTGGAAGTGGTTACCACAAGGGATTTATTCATTTTGACTGGGCATTTGGTGTAAGTAATGGTTTATGGTTTAGTACCGCAAAGGGCTTCAATTTTTCCATTGCAGCCTATACTACCGGAAAAAGGAAAGATTAATATTTAAATTTTGGAGTGCAGTAACCACGTCACTGCACTGCTTCAATATTGTTGAAGCACTCCAAAATATTCCATATCAAAAATAATTCTTTACCTTTACTCTATTCCATGGATATTTTACTTTTAATACTCTTTTCACTTGGATAAGAATTGGAATTATATATTTTACTGGCGAATTTTATAAAGCAAACGTGCTCCCGCAATTAAAAAGATGATATTTCCCAACCATACGGACAGCAAGGGATTTAAAATTTCTTTATAGCCAAGTACCTGTCCAAACTTTATAAATCCGTAGTAAGTGAATATAACGAGTAAACTCATACCCGCACCGAAGCTTATTCCCTTTTTATGCTTCATGGCAGCCAGCGGTAATCCAAAAAGAATTACAATAAAGTTTGTAAAGGGAAAAGCAATTTTAAAGTAGAGATTGACTGCCCACTTTCGGGGATCATTGCCGCTTTCTTTTAACCGTTTGATAAAATTAGATAATTCGCGATATCTCATAGCGTCAGGTTTTAGACTGGTCTGGATAATATCGTCTGGTTTCAAATTAAATTGGAGAAGTGAATCGCTAAAAACTGAGGATACGGTTTCATTTCCTTCATTATCGAAATTTCTGATTTTGAAATTTGAGACTTTCCAACTGTTTTTTTCAGGAATCCAGATCATTTTTCGAGCATCAATACGCTTGGTGAGTACATGATTACTGGTATATTGTATTGTCACAGATGTTGCCGTATTGTTCTTTATTGAAAATTTGGATATTACAATATTGCAGGTGGGAGAATCCTGATACATTACATTATTGAAGATCTTCTTCTTTGAGTATCTTCTTCTTTTTAATTTGTTTTGTTCTATCTCAATCCTTTTTCTGGAGGCTGGAATTACTAAAGTGTCTTCGAAAAAGAAAGAGCCCACACTGAAAAGCAAACCAACAAATAGAAGTGAAGCCGAGAGCCGATATAAGCTGATACCTGATGATTTTATTGCAGCAAGCTCATTATTTTTTGAAAGTATGCCTATAGTGAATACGGAAGCAAGTAAAAGGGACATTGGGATGGCGATATTTATGAAAAGGGGGAGCTGGTACAGGCAGTATGTCCCGATGGCTGCTAAAGACATTTTTGCCCGGATGAACTTATCTATTTTTTCAATAATATCTACGATATTGAAAATTAAAATGAACGTGATAAGTGAAAGTAAAAATATCACAATGAATTTTTTAAGTACATATCGGTCAATAAGTTTAAATCCAAACATCGCTTGAAATCTAAAACTGTCAGGTATGTTTATCCAAGCTTTTATCTTATATATTTAAATTATTTTATTTAAACTTAAATACAAATGAGATTACTCCGTTTATTATTAGTAGGGCTGCTTCAACTTGTAATTCTTTTTCCGAAAGAAAATTTGGCTGAGGAATATACTTTCAGCTTTAAACCGGAAGGTATTGTACTTTCAAATGTACCGTTTTCAATAAAGGTTAACATACCTGAGTCATATAATGGGAAAAGATTGATTGTTAAAGGAGTGAAAGACTTTACAAAAGATGTATTTATCGATAATAGTACTTTTATAATAAAAGATCTGGCGATATCTGGTTCGGGATTAAAAGAAATTGAAATACAGGTTGGGGATTTTAAAACCAATGTAAAAATCCGGGTTATTCCGGGATGGTTATCTCTCTTACCACCTTTGGTTGCAATAACTCTTGCTCTTTTAACAAAAGAAATGCTTTTATCGCTTTTTGTGGGAATATGGTCAGGCGTTTCAATAATAACCGGTTATAATCCCATTTTCGGTTTTTTCAAATCTCTTGATACTTATGTAGTAAGGTCATTGGCAAATTCCAGTCATGCTTCTATCATTATTTTTAGCCTTCTGTTTGGAGGGATGATAGGAATTATTTGTAAGAACGGAGGAATGCTTGGTATAGTTAATACCGCTTCAAAATATGCGAAAACACGCAAGAGCGGGCAGTTGGCTACATCAATAATGGGCGTTATAATATTTTTTGATGATTATGCTAATACATTGCTTGTTGGTAATACCATGAGACCTTTTACCGACAAGCTTTCGATTTCCCGTGAGAAACTCGCATATATTGTTGATTCTACTGCAGCGCCCGTGGCAAATCTGGCATTCATTAGTACCTGGTCCGTTTTTCAGATGAGTTTATTGGATATTCCATATTCCAATGCCGGGATTACTATAAGCCCGTATATCACTTTTATTAAATCTATTCCTTATGGATTCTATAGTATTTTTGCATTGTGGTTGCTATTCTGGTTGGGAATTATGAGGCGCGATTTTGGACCAATGTATAAATCGGAGATTAGAGCGGTTAAGGAGAAAAAAGTTATACGCGATGGTGCATCTCCACTAATGGACAATTCTCTTCTGGAAAGGGGTGAGTTCGGTAAGAAAGCGTGTCACTGGTTAAATGCGATTATTCCGATTATTGTCGTAATTTTCACTACGATTACAGGTCTTTATGTTACAGGTGTCCGAAACCTAAATGGTCTGGAAAGATCATTTCATAACATCATTGGGAAGTCAAATTCTTATGCATCGTTAATGTGGGGAGCTGCTCTTGGTGGTTTTATAGCGTTGATTCTATCTGTGACACAAAAACTTCTTTCTCTAAGGGGTTCGGTTAATGCCTGGTTATCCGGAATTAAAGCAATGGTGCTGGCGGCTGTAGTTCTGGTATTGGCATGGACACTCGGTCAGGTTTGCGAAGACCTTAAAACTGCTGAATTTATTATTCACAATACACGGAATCTTGTTTTTCCAGCTGTTTTACCGATTATTACGTTTCTAACAGCCTCTGTTATCAGTTTCGCTACGGGAACTTCTTGGGGTACAATGACTATTCTGGTGCCTCTGATAGTTCCACTGGCGCTCAAGATGACCGGTGGAAATATAGATTCTCAGGTATTTCTGGCGAGTTTTGCCGCAATACTTTCCGGTGCGACATTCGGCGACCACTGCTCACCTATATCGGATACAACGATTCTATCGTCTATGGCATCCGGTTCGGACCATATAGACCATGTAAAAACTCAGTTTCCCTATGCAGTTACTGCTGGTGTTTTTGCGGCTTTATTTGGATATATTCCCGCAGGATTTGGAATACAAGGATTTTATTTGATGGTGCCTGCGTTGATACTTGTTATTGTTTTTATTCGGTTTGTTGGAAAAAGTGTGGATAATTGGTAAAACCTATTTATCCCTGCGGGTTAAAACATGTTTGATGCTCAAACAAGAGTGTTTGAGTTGCGGGAAAATGCCTGATTTATCTACTCAGTTAAAAAAGTAAATGAAAATTTTTGTTTCATATTCCTGCCATAAAAATCTTTAAGGCTTGTGTCAATTGTAATAGTATACTCAGTCAGAGAAATCAAAGAATCGGTGTTTATCTCTATAAAACTAGTATGGTAAGAGTATAGTCGAGTTGATATGTCATAATTAATTTCAGGTTTTATAGTAATCGCTTGCTTTCTTTCTGACATGAACAAAGAGTTATTGCTAAAATAACAAAACAACACATTTTCTTCATTTCTCAATCCTCCTTTATTTGAATTTAAGGTACTGCTCCGACGGAAGCATCGGGGAATTCTATTGATCGAAGTGTCAAAAATAAGTTATAAGTAAAGCCGATATCTGTGCGACTTCTTATATTTATTTTGTATTTATATATTTAATCAATTTTTTCTCGAAAGTCGATATTTTTCTGTCAAATTTTTAATCTACACAGGAAGCATAATCGAGAGCGAAAGTTCAGTAACCTCCGTTTAACAAGCCCGTTTTTCCCATAGGGACGTCTTCGACACGTGATAGCTAAATTTGTTTTAACCTTTCCTTGCTCTGACATTTATCAAAACCCGTTTGATCCAGGTGGAAACGGTTTTTATACGCTAAAGACCAAATTCCTTTTTCAACTCATCTAATTTTGTCAAAGCTTCTATCGGGGTAACGTTATTTATATCAACTTCCGAAAGTGCTTTCCGTAATTCGCTTTCCTTTTGGTCGAATAGTCCCAGCTGATTTTTATTTTTGCTTGGTGATGATGAAAATCTTACTTCATCAGAGGGCAAGGCTCGCTCATTAGTGGAAAGATTAGATAATATCTCGTTGGCACGATGAATTACATCCTGTGGAATTCCAGCCATTTGAGCTACGTGAATTCCATAACTTTTATCACAACCACCGGGTACGATTTTACGCAAGAATATTACTCGGTCTCTGTATTCTTTAACTGCAACATTAAGGTTTACAACCCTGGGATGAATTTTTTCCAGTTCGGTCAGTTCGTGATAGTGAGTTGCAAAAAGTGTTTTAGCTGCTACTTCACTGTGATTATGTATATATTCCGTAACTGCCCATGCAATAGCCATCCCGTCATAAGTAGAGGTTCCCCTTCCAATTTCATCGAGTAACACGAGAGATTTTGGGGTTACATTATTCAGGATGTTTGCGGTTTCATTCATTTCCATTAAAAAAGTGGATTCTCCTGCCGAAAGATTATCACTGGCTCCAACTCTGGTGAAAATCTTGTCAACAACTCCAATTGATGCTTTTGATGCCGGTACAAAGCTCCCTATCTGTGCCATTAAAACAATTAATCCAACCTGGCGTAAATAGGTTGATTTACCAGCCATATTAGGACCGGTTACAATTAGTATCTGCTCTTTCGAATTATCTATCCGAAGGTCATTAGGTACAAACTTTTCGCCTGGGGGCATTAGGTATTCTACAACCGGATGTCTGCCATCTCGAATGACAATGTCGGTTTTATTATGGATTTCAGGACAACAATATTGATTCTTCTCAGCTAATTCTCCAAGTCCCGAGAGAACATCAAGCATTGCAATTGCTTGTGCATTTCTCTGAATTGCTTCAATTTTTTCAAGAACTTTTTTACGAATTTCTTGAAAAAGATCGTACTCAATCTGCGCTATTTTCTCTTCGGCAGTCAGTAGCTTTTCTTCGTATTCTTTCAGCTCTTCCGTTATATATCGCTCGGAATTTACAAGAGTCTGTTTGCGTATGTAATTGTCAGGAACCTTCCTGATATGAGGTTTAGTTACCTCAATATAATATCCAAAGACCTTATTATACCCAACCTTTAGTGATGGAATTCCGAGCTTATTCCGCTCGCTTGCCTGCATATGTGCAATCCACTCTTTACCATGCTGAACAAGGTGTCGGTATTCATCCAATTCTTTTGAGTACCCGCCACGGATAAAACCACCTTCTCTTATGGAGAGAGGAAGATTTTCATCTTTTATTGAACGTTCTAAAATATCCACCGTAGAAGGTAATTCCCTCAGCAAAGGTAAGATGTTTTTAAAAGCCCTCTCTTTTTTTATGATTTCCGAAATATTGGGAATTAATTTCAGAGTTGTTTTTAATGCCAGCAGTTCTCTGGCACCAGCTCTGTTAGTGCTTAATCGAGATAGAAGCCGTTCGAGATCACTGGTTTTTATCAGCAGGTCTCTGAGCTTATTCCTTTGATCGTATTTCTTAAAGAAAAAATCAACCTGATTAAGTCTTTGTCGGATCTTTTCAGCACTTCTAAGGGGACGAATAACCCATTTATTTAAAAGCCGGCTTCCCATTGAGGTAGTAGTCTTATCCATCACGTCTATTAAAGAGCCGCGCTTTTCACCGGTCTGCATTGTCTGAAAAATCTCAAGATTCTGCTGTGTGAAATCATCCACCAGGACAATATCATCTTCACTCTGGAATTTAATATGGGAGATATGTGAAAGATTATTCTGATAATTCTGTTTCAAATATGTCAGAATTGGACCGGCTGCTAAAATTCCTAATGTAGTACCCTGACATCCAAATCCTTTTAAAGAAGAAGTCTTGAAATGTTCAATTAGAGTTTCATAGGCAGTGTCATAGGAATAGATCCAATCATCCATTGGAGTAATTCTAAGAGTAAGATTCCCAAATAAAGCATTAATTTCTTTTTGACGGGACTCAGGGCATATTATTTCAGAAGGCTTCAGAAATAGAACACTTTCCTTCATGTGGGATATGGTTGTCTCTGTTAGAAAGAATTCTCCTGTAGAAACATCGATGGCAGAAATTCCGACCCCCTTTTCATTAAAAATAACAGAGACTAAATAATTATTTTTTCCTTTTTCGAGAAATCTATCAGAGATTGCAGTACCGGGTGTTACTAGCTCGACAACTTCGCGTTTGACGATCCCTTTTGCCATTTTTGGGTCTTCTACCTGTTCGCAAATTGCGACTTTTAATCCTGCCTTTAAAAGTTTATGTAAATAAGTTTCAAGAGCATGGTATGGAAATCCTGCAAGGGGAACGTAAGCGGCTTTGCCATTTGCTCTTCTTGTCAGTGTTATATTGAGAATTTTTGAAGCGGTTTTTGCATCGCCTTGAAATGTTTCATAAAAATCGCCCATACGGAAGAGTACGAGGGCATCGGGATACTTTGCCTTTACCGCTCTGTATTGCCTCATTACCGGAGTTGAACTGTTTATTTTTGCTTCTACTTTGCTCATTGTCTTACATTTTCGTTTAAAATATAAACATTAAGTTGTAATATTGAAATTGGTTATTGAGATATTTAGGATTTATAGATTTATCCGCGAAGCTCTGATTCGCAACTTACAGTCTTTCACAATGTCAATAGTTTCCGAACCGGAGCTTAGGTGTACTTCAGTGTACTTATATTAGTCTTCTTAAATCTCCAACCCTCATTGTTAAGCCGATTTTATCATAATAATTCAACAATGGAATTGCCCATTTCCGGGATGTCCCTAAAACATCTTTCAATTCGCTTACAGTTGCGTTACCTTTTTTCTTCAATAACCCTTTTATCAATTTTTTACCCTTATTAACTATATCTTTATGAAAAATAATATTTTTTTCAAAAATGATAATCTGCCGCTGATTTACTAATAGTGTAATTAATCTCTGTAACTCATCTTCCGGGATTGATATATTACTAAAGAGTTCCTCATAACTAGGTGGATTGAAGCCTCCTTTTAGTAACTCATTTTCCAATTTATTAAGAGTCTCTTCCTGTTTATCCGTTAATTCAGGTTGAAAGTCATACAACGAAATCCTATCACCTTGAATTTTAATTTTTCTACTGTTTTTTAATGTGTCAAGAATCCAGTTGCCAATTGGTCCAATAACATCAATTTGTTTGAACAACTCAAGTTTTTCCATTCCATAGGCAAGTGGATTTTCTTTGTGGTATTTTGAAAGAGTATTAAGCATTTTTTCTTTAATTTGTGTTGATGTAGTTGTTGAGATGTAACCTTCACTAATTTGGATTATCTTTTTCTGACTTTCTAAAATCCTAAGATTTTCAGAGATATTTATTAATGGCAAAGACAGCTTCCTTGCTAAATTACTCTTACTAACTATCTGAAGATTACTTTTCTGAAAAAACCATTCTATACAGGTGTTAATATCTCCATCAATTAAGTTTTGAATCATTACGATAGCATCAACTTGCTTTTTCTTCAAAGGCTTTGGATTTATATCAAGTACAATTCCACCGCCTATTGTAGAAAGTGGTGAATAAAAACGCATTATGAAACGATCTCTAAAACCAGCTGATACCTTATCATCAAAAGTGATCTGTGCTATCGCGCTTTCACCAAGTTCAAGCTTATCCATACCAATAAGTCTTACTCTGGCAATATATTCACCTGTACCCAGATGAATTCGGATTCTGGAATTGTATTTAAGAGCGGGAGCAGAGGGAAGTAAAGATATTTTACATGTTAATAAATTTGTGTGTAGATAATATCCCGGAGTACAAACAGAGTATCCTCTCTTTATTGATCGCTTTTCTATTCCCTGAAGATTCAGTGCTGCTCGATGTCCAGCAGTAATTGAATCTACTACATGGTTGTGAGATTGAATTCCACGAACCCTGACTTTTTTCCCGAGCGGTTGGATTTCAATTACATCGCCAACTGTAATTTTACCTGAAATTACAGATCCTGTGACAATTGTTCCATAGCCCTTTAAAGTAAAAACTCTATCAATGGACAATCGAAATAGCCCTGTTGCTTCTTTACGTTGAAATCTTGAAGATAAAGACAATATACCTTCTTTCAGTTTCTCTATTCCTTTTCCAGTGACAGAAGATACTGTAAAAATCCGTGCTTTTTCGAGAAAGGTACCTTTTATAAACTTTTTTATATCCTCTATCACGAGTTCAAGCCAATCATCAGGTACAAGATCGGTTTTCGTTATAACAATCATTCCGGATCTGATTCCAAGCAGTTGAAGTATATAAAGATGCTCACGTGTTTGCGGCATTACTCCATCATCGGCCGCTATAACAAGCATTGCCATATCAATAGTACTGGCTCCGGTAACCATATTTTTTATAAATCGTTCATGACCTGGAACATCAATGAAAGCAATATTTTCACTGAGGAATGCGAAACCAATATCAATAGTCAAGCCTCTTCGCTGTTCCTCTTCAAGTCTGTCAGGATCAGTGCCTGTTAATGCTTTTAGAAGAGTAGACTTGCCGTGATCAATATGTCCTGCTGTACCTATGATTACTGGTTTCATCAAGAACCCTTATTAAACTGTAGATTTTTTATTATGAAAAATCAATTTATTAGACTGGATTTGGAATATCTACGTATTCAACATCCAGATCAAATTTTTGTTTAATGTGCTTACCAAGTGCCAGAACGCCGAATCTCTCGGTTGCATAATGACCGGCTGCTATAAAATGGATACCCTCTTCTTTCACATAGTGAAGGATATGTTCGCTTACTTCTCCTGTTAGGTATAAATCTAATCCCTCCAGTACAGCCTGTTTGACTTCCTTTTGAGCGCCGCCACTGATGACACCGACAGTATTGATTTTGTCCGGTCCGTAGGGGAAAATTATAGCATTGGCGTTAATCTCTTTTTTAACCAGATCAAGAACCGTTTCGGCTTGTTTGAACTTGTATTCACCTTTGAAGCCTATGAACTGTTCATTATATAAGCCAAAGGGTTCAATATTTTTTAGCCCCAATATTTGAGCGATCCTGACATTATTTCCTACTTCTTTATGGGCGTCCAAAGGTAAGTGATAGCCATATAGATTAATATCATTTTCCAGCAATAATTTAATCCGCTTTTTGTAGCTGCCCTGATAAACCGGGTGCTCAAAATCCCAGATGATTCCGTGGTGAACGATAATTGCATCAGCTTTCAACTCAATAGCTTTTTCAAATAATTCAACATTGGCACTTACTCCGGTTACAATTTTTCTGATTTCATCTCTACCTTCGACCTGTAATCCATTGGATGCTGTATCTTTAAATTCACTAAAGCGTAAGTAAGTATTTAAATAATTAGTCAACTCGTTGCGTTTCATTTATTCACCTTGTTTTTATATCTATTGCTATACTGTTTCATTTTTTAACTTAGTGTCTATGTGAATTATTGCCTCTCTTATGATATCTAAATCACTTGAACAAATTGCCCTAAGATCAAGATAAAATTCTCCATTTTTGCAATAGCCGATAATTGGAGGATTATTCAGGCGAAATAGTTTTGCCAACGTTGCTTCCGAAATCTGCTTTGGTGACATAACAATTGCAATGCTCGGTATTGTTTCTGTTGGCATTGAACCGCTTCCCGCCTCAGTTTTTGAATCTCTAATACTTATATCAAGAAAATCGCAAATGTCTTGTGGTACACCAGAAACAATTTTTTTTGCCCGGTTTCTTGACTCTTTCACAGAAGAAGTAAAAAGAGAGTACGTTTCGATATCAGGAACCTGTTCTTTGGATATATAATGTTGAAGTATCCAGGTTAGGATTGCAAAAGTAGTTTTATCGCATCTCACTGCACGCATAAGAGGATTCTTTCTTAACAGGTTAATCCACTTTTTTTTACCGACAATAATTCCGGACTGAGGTCCTCCTAAGAGTTTATCACCGCTGAATGTAACTAAATCGAAATCCTTTAGAATAAAATCAGAAACCTCGGGTTCGTATGGTAATCCTGCTTTTGTAGTTGTGAATAGTGCCCCGCTGCCCAAATCCATTATTACTGGTAAATCATTCTCAAGTGCCCACTTTACGATTTCTGTTGGTTCAGGGGAGGTAGTGAATCCCTCAATTCTATAATTTGAAGTGTGTGCAATAAGTATTGCCGCAGTTTCCGAAGTCAATGCTTCCTGGTAGTCTTTCAAGTATGTACGATTTGTTGTCCCGACATCTACCATCCTGGCGCCGCTTTTAGCCATTACATCAGGGAGACGAAAAGAACCTCCGATCTCTATCAATTCACCTCTTGAAACAATTACCTCTTTACCATCAGCAATACTATTTAAGGAAAGCAAAACTGCAGCGGCGTTGTTATTTACAACAACCGAAGATTCTGCTCCTGTTATAGTAGTTAATAAGAAGTCAGTTAAATTCAGCCTTTCTCCTCTTTCACCGGATTCAAGATCAAATTCAAGATTAACATAACTGATTAGCAATTCAGAAATGTAATTCATCATTTCTTTACCATAAGGGGCACGTCCCAAGCCAGTATGAAGAACTACACCTGTGGCATTAATTACTTTCTTCATTGGTAAAGATGTCAACTGTTGCATTTTATTTACTACTTTCCTTTGAATTAATGAGAGAGCGTCTTCTTTGCTTTTAAAACTTACTGCGCGTTTGTTAATATCAAGCCTAATGGATTCCAGTTCTTTTCTAATGATTGATACAATAATTTCATGTTTCAAAGAAAATTTATCATCAGTTAATGTATCTAAGACTTTCTGTACGGAGGGTAGTTTAGGAAGTTCAGTTTTATTATCTTTTTTCATGGTGGAATTTTAAGTATATGGTTGGAATATAATCAAGGTAATTTATGACAGAATGGTTCTTTTTAACGCATGAAGATTAAAAATAAAATACCATAGTTTTAAAACCTGTCGTAGTTTACTTTCAAAAGTAATGTTTGATATATTCCGGCAGCAATAATAAATAAGAGGAAAAAGTTATCTTCAAAAGCAAATTGTCATTGAAGTTTTTTTAACCGGTTGTTGTAGCGCTTTTTATTCTATAGTGTCCAAAAATGCCAGGTTGATTTACTATATGTATTTGCCGCTGTATTATGCGAAGAAAATGCTGCAACCCTCCAATAATACTTTGTAGTATTTGCAAGTTGTTGATTGCTTGGGAATTCTAACGAAACGGTTGTTTCATCTGTTGTCTGTTCGATGTCACCTGTCCAGACCATACCACTATATAAAGAAGTCTGCACAATCACCTGATAATTTGATGCGCCTTCGACTTTTTGCCATTGAAAAGTTGGCCTGAGTGTCGCCGTAGTCGAAGCACTGTCAGGCGATATGAGTACTGGTTCAGGCAAAGGAAGATCAGACTTATCAGTAGTTGGATCACTGCTTTTTAAACCTTTATCTACAGCAGTAATCCGGTAGAAATATAACTGTCCTACTTCCACGTCAAGATCGGTGTATTGTGTTAAATTTGTTTTTGATACAAAATAGGTGGAGTCATCTGTACTAAAGGCTCTACTTGTATGTTTATAAATGTTATAATAGTCAAAATCGGATTCCGAATTCGGTTGCCATCTTAACTCAATATATGGAATTTCTCCAGGGAGATTATATCCGTAAACGGAAAATCCCGATGGTACAGCGGGAGAAAATATGTTTACTGGACTGAAATTGACTGCACCACTCATTTCGCTTTCATTGCCCATCTTATCCACAGAGGAAACTCGATAATAATGTACAACATTATAACTTACTCCAACATCAGTAAATTCATTTTCGACGGTTTCGATAATAAGTTCAAACGCATAGAGCGAATCTATTTCAATAGTGCGGTAAAGGCGATATATATCAAAGTCTTTTTCCGTATTTTTATTCCATTGAATTCTAATTGTATCCTCAATAGAAGAATTGACATCAACTGCAAGTCCTGTCGGCACAGCTGGGGCATCGAAATCGTCTTCATCATCACTATCTGAAGGTACTTCACACTGAGACAAAATTAGTGCAAATGAAAGTATAAAAATTACCCAAAACTTACTCATCTTCATCTCCTTTTTATATTCGAAATAAAACTAACATTTAGGAATTAGATAGTCAACTTTTATAGTTGATATTTGAGAATTTATTATCTGTTTCTTTCTCCATAATATTTAGGTGTGTATTTAACTTCCGGTTTTACTTGCCAGCTATATGGACCATCCCAGCTTTTCAGAAATATGTTTTTCATTGTTTCGTTAATCTTTTTGTTTTTAACAATGATACCAATGTTCCTCGATGAATAGAAATAATCTTTTTTCCAATTGCTTGATCCAACCCAGGTGATAGAATTGTCAACAACCATGAATTTACAATGCTCAACTCTTGAAAACGGAATATAACCTTCTGACCATTCAGGTATTGTGCTCAATTTCACATTTATGTTTGGAATGACTGATAAACTTTTTAAATAAGGCATCTCGTATTTTTTCTGACACCAATCTGAAACGAGTAATCTCACATCCACTCCACGGATTGCTGCACGCCGGAGTGCATTGTCTAATTCTTCGAAATAAATATTATTCCTCGCTGATGGAGAATAAGACAACAATTGAACGTAAATGTTGTTTTTAGCATTGTCTATTGTTTTAACAATTTCACTAAGATCACTTAAAAAACCTGATGGAATGTTGTTTGAAGGGCTGGCAGTTGCCTTGAATTCAATTAATTCATTGTCAGTTTTGTCCATACTAAAACGCTGTATTTTTTGTTCAGAATCACTTTTTTCGAATTTTCCGGTTTTACTTTGTCTCCAGTCCATATCAAATAATTTTGTCATTAGCATTGCATATTTTTTATGTCGAATCCTTAAGCCAATCTCATGGATATGTTTTATAGCACGCCAATCGAAATTCTGACTACCGATAAAAACTTCTTTTCTATCAATAATAAAATATTTACTGTGTTGAACGCCGTCGTTTTTATTGAAAATGTCTATGACGCGGACTTTGGTATTGTTGTTCTTTTTCAAGCGTTCTAGTGTCTCTGGATAGGTTTTCGCCATTTTTTTCTCAATAATAATACGAATTTTGACGCCACGTTTGGCAGCTTTTTCAATTGCTAAGATAATATCTTCCATTGGTTCGCCTGGCTCATTAGAAATGTAGAACTGCTCAATATCCATGGTCTTTTTGGCGTTATTAATCATTTCCAGCCAAACCTTAGCAGTATTACGTATTTCAGGATTATCCAAAGAGGTTTCAACTGGAATACTTTCGACAATTTCAAAGTCGTGAAAGGGCGTTTGTGCAAAGGTATTTACACAAAGGAGGATTAAAGGTAAAAAAATTGATAGTACTGTTCTATTTATGTTTTTTTTCATATTTACTCAAACATTAATTCAAATTCCGGAATTAAATAATAAGAAATAATTTGAAGGGCAAATTTTTATTTTTCTGTGGATTTTAATTTTTTCCGGCGAAAGATCATTACCTTCTCAAAAGATTGTTCTTCGCCTTTGATAAGCCGTTTTATATTTGAACGGTGAGTAAAAATTATAAAAAAAGGTATTATAATACTGAAAATAGTCAAAGTAGTATCAACATTTTTGGAAAACAGATTATCAATAACAAGTAGGGCGATAGGTAAAGTTACTGCTGCCGCCATTGAGGATATTGAGACTATTCCTGTAGAAAAAAGAATAATAGCAAAAACAATTAAACAGATAAGAAATGCGATGGGGAAAAGGGCTATCAGCATACCTGCTGCTGTACCGACACCTTTGCCGCCTTTAAATCTAGCAAATATAGTATAAGTATGACCCAAAATTGCACAAACACCTGCCAGTATCATTATAAGTGTCGTATCATCAAAAGGCAAAGCATCGATGTGTATTTTCGAAATCACAACAGTCGCAAAAGTACCTTTAGCTATATCAACTAATGAAACAAAGACACCGGTTTTCCAACCTAATACTCTAAAAGCATTAGTACCACCTGCATTACCGGATCCGTAATCTCTTAAATCTATTCCTTTAAGGATTTTACCTACGATAATGCTTGTTGGTGTTGATCCAACAAGATAACTCAATATTAATATAAATAATAACGAGATCATTAATTACTCCATGTAATACCAATAGCGGCAGTGCCAGGACCGGCATGAGCACCAAGAGTCGGTGATACAGGAAGTATTGGAATATCCTGAACACCAAAATCTCTTCTTAACTGATCAACATAGTACTGTGCAGCTTTCGGAGCTGTCGCGTGTGCAACAATAAACCGGAAGTTTTTTTTATCTCGAACAAATTCTTTCACGAGTTTAAAAACTTTCTTTAATGAGCCATTATAGCTGAAGCTCTTATCGCAATGTTGGGGTACACCGTTTTCATCAAGATTGAGAATGGGTTTCAGATGTAGAAGATTTGCGAGTAACCCTTTTGCTTTACTAACGCGTCCACTCTTCATTAAATACTTTAAACTTGGAATATTGACAAAAAGTTGTGTACGGGGTCTGGCTTCTATTGTCTGGGAAACGACCTCATTATGGTTTTTTCCTTCAGAAATTAATCTGGCAGCTTCTTGAACTACAAATCCTAATGTAACAGAAAGAGATTTTCCATCTATCACAGTTATCTTCCTGTCAGGGAAAGATTTTGCAGCATTAACTGCATTCTGATATGTGCCGCTTGATGCGGCTGTAAGGTGTATAGAAATAATGGAGTCATAGTGAGATAATAAAAAACCATACAAGTTTTTGAAATCGGACGGTGGAGGCTGAGATGTGGTAGGATGGACAGGTTCATTTTTTAACATTTCATAGAAATATTCTGGCGTGATGGTAATTTTGTCAATATAAGTGGAATGACCGAAGGAAACACGAACCGGCACAATATGAATATCATATTTATCAATAATTCTCTGGGGAAGGTCACATGCTGAATCGGTAACAAGTGCGATAGATGGATGTTTCTTATGAGATACCTGATATTGTTTAAACATATCGTCAGCTTTTTGCTGAAGAAGCGCTCCGCTGTGACGGGCAATTGAAAAAACATCGGCGGGTCTATTAGTATGAATATGCAAACGTGCTTTTTGAGGTGATCCTGCTATAACAATTGAGTCGCCAAAGTCGTTTATTTTTTTTCTGAGTTCGTTGATATTTATATTTTCACCCTCAATTAAACATTCTGTACAATATTGGTACTTGATGTCTTCAGGTGAAATTTCAGTGTGTACTGCTGTTTCAATCTTTGGTGTTTTGGAAAATACGAGGTCTTTAATTTTACCTCTTGATATATAATTTTTTATACCCTCTAAAAGGTCAACAAATCCCTGACCGCCAGCATCCACAACTTTAGAAGATTTAAGTATTTCAAGCTTATTTGTTGTTTCTTTTAAAGATTTCTTTGCTGATTCAAGTGCATGATTCAATAATTCAACAAAGTCAGTTTTTGCGAATCGCTGTTCGTATACGCTTTCTGCCCAATCTTTAATAACTGTTAGAATTGTGCCCTCTATAGGTTGTGTTAATGCCTCATAGGCATAATGAACAGCATTTTTTACCACTTCACCGAATTTTTCAGTTGTAACTCTTATTTCTTTTTTAAGTTCTTCCGAAATTCCGTAGAAATACTGGGCTAATATAACACCGCTGTTACCTCTTGCTCCCAAAAGTGCAGAATCTGCTACTGTTTTGCTTAAACTGTATATCTTTGGAGAATGGATGTTAGATATAGATTCAACTACAGACTTTAAGGTAGATGCCATGTTCGTCCCGGTATCAGCGTCAGGAACAGGAAATACATTGATTTTGTTGAGATAATGTTGTCTATCAAAAATTCTCTTTGCACCTGCTGCAATTGCACGTGAAAAACGATTACCATCTATATATTTTATTCTCATAAGACAAACTCACTTTGATTAATAATTAAAAATTAACTTATATTTATATCTTAGAAAATCCAAGTAAAATTTTAATTTTAAATTTCTTCTGGGACTGAAAAAGGGACAAAAAGTTTTCAGAAAGATGAAAGAGAAAGGTAATTAATACTCTGACTAAATTCAAATTGCAAATTGCAAATTTATTTAAATGATTGACCTTATTAGTCTAATGGATTCTGCCAACTGGCGGAAAAAGGAGGCTAAAACCCAAATCCAAAATCCAGAATCAAAAATCATCAATCCGTTTGACTAATACTTACTGCCTACTGTCTACTTCTCTTTCATCAGTTTGTTTTTTTACAAAATTCATTTTTAACGGAGCGATTGACCCGGCAGAAATCAATGTCTTTAATCCCTGTTCAACACTCATTACAGAAGGAATAACCTCATCCTTGGGAATAAAAAGCATCCATCCAGAAGTTGGATTTGGGGTAGTTGGAAGAAATATAGAATAAAACTTTGTACCATCTTTTCCTGTTGTCTGTCCAGTAACAAAGCCCATTGTCCAGATACCTTTCCGGGGATACTCAAGAAAAACCACCTTCTCAAAGTTGCTACTTGATTTTGAAAAAGCACCTAATATTTGCTTAGTCGTATGATATATTGTCCTTACAAGCGGGATATAATTCAGCCATTTTTCAAAGAAACTTAAAAGTTTACGACCTATAACATTAGTTATAAATACACCTAAAAAATATATCATAATAAGCGACACTATTAGACCTAAGCCTGGTATGTGGAAACCGAGAAAAGGGTCTATGATCGGACTCACTATATTATCAAAAAATATAATAAATAGTTTTACAATATAAATAGTGATTGCAATAGGTATAAGTGCAAGAATTCCCGCAAGGAATTTATTCCTTAAAACTGTTTTAAACTTCTTCCAGAATTTACTCATTCTTTAACTCTTCCTTATTTTAGATAATTTGCCGATGCAATTGTTTGAATGGCAATAAAAGCACGATAAGTTGTTATATAGTCATCACTTACAAATCTTAGTGTGGAATCATCAACACGTTTTGTACCGGGAATTCTTAAGGCAATGTCTACCATTTGTGTCTCTTTAAGAGTAACATCAAGAATATAAGGTGGATCGATCTTGAATGGTTTTATGTTTGATTTAAAGACCTTCTCTATAGATTCTTTATAATCTTTTGCAATTTTTTCAGGATGAAACATCATTCCTGCCGAACGAGTAATACCAATCTTTGTAACAACTGATCGGGTACCGGTCTTTAATTCAGTGACCTCTTCAGCAACTTTATCATCCCCACTTACAAGAAGTACAGGTACATTCTTTGACCCGGCAAATGCCGCATTTAATGTTGTCTCGCCTGTACATATTCCATTAAGTGTAACTTTTATAATAGAATCTGAATACGTATGTGAAAGCACTGCATTTGATAAGCCACTTTTTCCATGATAACCGATAAATACAGCACCATCAAATTCTGAAGTAATTCCTTCCATCATCGAATCTGTTTTGTGAGTGCCTGAAATAAGAGAAACATTAGATGATAACTCATCAATACGAAGATTCATCATATAATGGTGAGAATCATTCACTACTATATCTTCCACACCCTTTTTTAAAAATATATCAATAACTGTATTGAGTTCGCGGGTCATCATTTTTCTTCCCCATTCATAAAAAACATCACCAATTTCTCGATGACGATCGCTACAAATTCCGGTAATACCTTCCATGTCACAAGAAATGTATATTCTCTTCACATTCATCCTCCATTCTTTTCGTAAATTAGGCTAACGGCATCCAAGATTCAAGGAGATTAATCTAATGATTCTCGTTTTTTTAACTAATCCTTTTTTAAGTCGTCTCTTTTATTTAGCTTTAAATATGTTTAAGGTAGTTTTAAAATATTTCCATTTATCGCTCGTAATTTTAACTGTTATCAGTTCTTTTAATTTTACATTTATTTTCGCTGATGAAAATACAAAACAAAAAACGGCGCTCGTTTTAAGCGGAGGAGGTGCCCGTGGGTTTGCACATATTGGTGTTATCAGAGCACTTGAAGAAATTGGCTTTTACCCCGACCTAATAGTTGGTACAAGTATGGGTGCAGTTATTGGAGCCCTTTATGCTTGTGGTAATACACCGGATGAGATTGAGCGTTATATGAAGGGGACGAAATGGACAAAACTTTTTTCCCCGAAACCCTATCGGGAAATAGAATTTATCTCACAAAAAATGGGTGAACTTCCATATCTTTTTTCATTGCGTCTTGATAAACATTTCAATGTAATATTTCCTAAAAACCTATTAACAACACAATCATTTCAGGAACGGATTTTCCAAATGACTATCTACCCGGAATATGCCGCCGGTGGAAATTTTGATAGTCTTGCAATTCCATTTCGAGCTGTAGCTACCAATATCAAAACCGGAAAATCTGTTATTCTAAGTCATGGTAGTTTACCGAAGACTGTATCTGGAAGTTCGGCATTTCCAATAGTTTTAGCACCGGTAACTTTAGATTCCTTTCTTCTTGTTGATGGTGGATTAACAAATAATGTTCCCATAGATGTAGCAAAGGATATGGGAGTTGATTTTATTGTGGCTGTCGATGTAGGTAGTAAGTTATTTAATCTTGGAAACAATATTGATCCGTTAACGTTTTTCGGGCAAACTGTTAATATTCTCGCTTATCTGTCAGACACTAAAAACATAGAGCTTGCCGATGTACTTATTCGTCCAAACCTGGGAACTATTACATCTACAAACTTTGACTCAATTAATGTTTTAATTCAAAAAGGATATGAAGAAACAGAAATGTATCTAGATAAAATTCGACCTTATGGAAATAGAAATCATCCATCTCCTGATTTTTTATCAGCATCGATTGATAGACTAAACCATACAAGAATCAGAAAAATACATTTTGTAAATAACCAGGAAACAAAATCCTTTGTATTGAAACGGGAAATGTGTCTGAGCGAGGGCGATTTATGGAATTTGGCTTTTGCGAAGAGAAGTGTCAAAAACCTCTTCAGTACCGGGTTGTTTAAAAATGTTTATATATCTCTTGACAAAATCTCTGAAGACTCAGCTGACTTAATTGTGGAAGTAGAAGAAGACGTTAAAACTCGGTTTTCTTTTGGAACCCGTTATGATAGCGAAAAAAAGGCAAAGGCTTTCATTTCTGCAAAATACAGAAATTTATTTGAAGTGGGAATTGATAATAAACTCTATCTAATTGCAAGCGATCAGTACCGAAGATTGGCTTGGGATTTGAGAAATTCGAGAATTTTTACTACTACGCTAACCGGTTACTTTTCTCTCTATAGTGAGTATGAAAATATCCCCCTTTATAAAAAAAGCAAACGTATTACTTTTGCTGAATTTTCACGTAGTGGATTTGAAGCTAACGCCGGAGTTCAAGTAAGGAGAGTAGGACTCACTTCAGTAGGAATAAAATATGAACACGTGAGTATTGATTCAGTCTTACACAATATTCCTCTAAGTAAGTACGGGGTGGGTAGTGTTATTTTTCGTATTTTAGTTGAAAATACTGATCACTATGATCTACCAACTAAGGGTAGGGTTAATAAGATTTTTTTTGAACATTCAATTTCAGAAGATGAACTAAAGCATTTTGATAAAATTTCTGTTGAATCTACTGTATATGAAACATATAGTGAAAAATATACTTTTTCTACACATCTAAGGCTTGGATATTTAACTTCTTCACTTTCTTACTTTGAACTCTTCCGATTGGGAGGTGTGTCATCTTTACCAGGATACCATCAGGATGAACTCTGGGGAAAACTCGTTCTTGCATTGGGTTTAGGATGCCGTGCCCCGCTGACCTCAGGTTCTTACTATAGGTTTCACTTAATGTGTGGGAATGTTTGGGATAGTATCGAAGATTTCAATTGGAAAGAACTTAAAGTCGGGTTCAGGGCAGGTATTTTAGTTCCAACGCCAATTGGACCTATTACGACAGATTACGGGTTTGATTTAAGTGGACATAGACTCCTATATTTTTCAATTGGGCACCATTTTTAGTCGAGAAATAAACTGTTCTGCTGTTTTAGACCGAGTTATTTACCGCTGAACAGAATGATCAATAATTATATTAATCTGAAACTAAGGCAATGAATTCTTACAGTCTGGGGCGTGTCAGTTGTTTCCCTGTTCGTTGTTCTGCATCTTTTACCATTTGGTTGGAAATTCGCTGATGCTTTTGGATTAAAGAGGGTTCCTCAATATCTTTTAACTTTCCCTCTGCTACAACTACTTTTCCATTTACGATAACCCAATCAACAGGATTCATACTCACTGAAAATATTATTGCAGCAAGTGGGTCATGCTGACCACCTGAATATTCCAGTCTATCAATTGAAATAAGATTTATATCAGCACATTTTCCCGGAGCAATCTGACCGATATCATCTCTTCCTAGAACAGCAGCACCACCTCGAGTAGCCATCCATAGAATATCGTCAACCGTAAGCCAATTTTCCCTTGATCTAAGATGTGATAGTAATAAAGCATTTCGAAGTTCGATCAGCATATTTGAAGAATCATTTGAGGCAGAACCGTCAACAGCCAAACTTACATTTGCACCCGCATCTATCATTTCGTGGATTCTGGCAATGCCGGAGCCTAATCTCATATTGGAACTCGGACAGTGAGAGATTCCCATTCCAGTATCACCGATTTCATTGATTTCTTCATCATTAAGGTATATAGCATGAGCAAGCCATACATTTGCTCTTGCCCAGCCGAAATTTTTTATTAGTTCAAATGGTCTTATGCCATAATTTTTTAAACAAAATTCCTGCTCTTCGAGTGTTTCCGCAAGATGTGTGTGTATCTGTAAATTGTATTCATCAGAAAATTGAACGGTTTCCCTCATTAATTCAGGGGTAACTGAAAAAGGTGAGCAGGGTGCTAAGGAAATCCTTATCATTGCACCGAATGAATCATTGTGGTATAGTTTTATTAATCTTTTAATATCTTGCATAATTTCTGATTCGCTTTGAATGACATCTTCCGGTGGTAAGCCGCCTACCGACTTACCTAGCGACATAGAGCCTCTTGTTGGCTGAAAACGAATTCCCATTTCTTTAGCAGCTTTGATTTCCTCATCTATTAAGTGAGAATTTGAAGATTTTGGGAATAGATAAAGATGGTCTGAAGTAGTTGTACAGCCTGATTTTAAAAGTTCAGCGATTCCAAGTTTTGCACTGATATAAGTGCCTTCAGCAGTTAATTCTCTCCAGATTTCATAGTTTGTTAAAAGCCAGTCGAAAAGAGGAGTTTCCTGAGTAGAAAAAATATTTCTTGTTAAAGTCTGGAACAGATGGTGATGAGTGTTTATAAATCCCGGTAACACGAGCATTCGACTTGCATCAATTTCTATGTCCGCTTTGCAATCAAAAGAATCCTTTCCTATGGATTTAATTATACCATTTTCAATATAAATATACCCGCCAGTGAAAGTCTTAATCCGACCATTTGAAGGTCTATCACTATTCATGGGAGCACAACAGAAGGGATTTTTAATGAGAATTGATTTTGGCATGATCTAATCCTTTTTATCTAAATTTTATAGAGTCAATTTTACTTTGCTTTCTGTTATTTTCAATTCTATTGGTAAAATGTATAAAATAGAATTTTTTATTGAAAGAAAATTCATTAACAGAATATTTTTACCAAGTGAGTGTTATAGATGTTGTTTCGAGAAAAATGAATTATTATATTTTGTCGCTGTTTGTCATTTGAGGCGGTGTAGCTCAGCTGGTTAGAGCAGCGGAATCATAATCCGCGTGTCCGGGGTTCGAGTCCCTGCACCGCTACAATTATTAAGTCCTTTATAACCTGTGAATTATGGGGGACTTTTTTTTTCTGAATCATTTATACATATTGCGCATATTCAAATAATTGATGGAAATTATAAATCCTATAAAGTATCTTACGGCAATTGATGGAAATGATATTTTCCATTTTTTTATTAATAGATATAAAGATTGAGGGGGAAATTGGTAATAATAAGGAAATCCGTTCTTAAAATTGATGGTATAGGAAAGATTCTATTAGAATATAGCAAACGTGCAAGGAATGTTAATATCTCTGTGAAACCGTATAAAGGAGTTCGCATTGCTGTTCCTTATGGAGTGTCGTTAAAATCTGCTGAAAAATTTGTCTATTCTAAATTAAATTGGATTAGAAAAAACCTCGAGAGGGTGAAACAATATGAAAGTAAAAAAATTACTTATGATGGATCAAAGGTTATAACAACACGTCGTCATATATTGAGTTTCACAGCAATAAATACTGAAAGGTTCTCAATTTTGATTAAAGATGGTATTGTGAATATTCGATATCCTGAATCGCTCCAGATAACAGATAGAAGAGTTCAAAGAGCCATCCAGGTCGGAATTGTTGAAGCATATAGGATAGAAGCAAAAGAATATTTGCCAAGAAGAGTTGAATATTTAGCTAATAAGCATGGATTTATTTACAACAAGGTTTTTATTAAAAATATGAAATCACGGTGGGGAAGTTGTTCTTCGAAAAACAATATAAATCTAAATCTTCAATTAATGCGACTTCCTGACGAGTTGATAGATTATGTTATCTTACATGAATTGGGACATACTAAGGTAAAAAATCATAGCCTGGATTTTTGGGTGATTTTAAACAATGTATTAAAAAATGCACAGGATAAAAGAAGAGATCTTAAGAAGTATAGTATGTCATTTATTCCATAATTAATTAACCTAGATACCAATACACATTTTCAATAAAGTTTTTATAACTAAAATAATTTAAGTAAAATGTTTTTTATTTCATCAATAAGTAATAATTTATTATCCATGATTATCTATATGTAACATGACTATTAATTTTTTAAAATTGGAGGTTAAAATTGGACATTGACAAGAAAATACTCGATGATGAAAGTGTAGAGAAATTAACTGCGTTAAAAAACGGATACGTTCTTGAAATTGTTGAAAAATATACTAAGCTATGCAAACCTTCAAAAGTCACGGTTATTACTGATTCAGAGGAAGATATTGCTTATGTGAGACGATTGGCTTTAAAAACTAAAGAAGAATCAAAACTTAATATGAAAGGTCATACTATTCATTATGATGGGTATTATGATCAGGCAAGAGATAAAGCCCATACAAGAGTTCTTCTGCCAAAAGGGAAAAAGCTGAGTAAACACATAAACACGATTGATAGAGAGGAAGGACTAAAGGAAATTGAGGAAATTATGGATGGTATGATGGATGGCAAAGAGATGCTTGTAAGGTTCTTTTGCCTTAGCCCATTAAACTCACGATTTTCTATTCCAGCCTTGCAGATCACTGATTCTTCATATGTTGCTCACAGCGAGGATTTGTTATACAGATCAGGATACGGTGAATTTATGAATCTTAAAGGGAGTAAAAATTTCTTTTATTTTATTCATTCAGCCGGAGAGTTGGATAAGAATGGATGTACAAAAAATGTTGATAAAAGACGAATATACATTGATCTGGAAGAAAATAGAGTTCTTACTGTAAATAATCAGTATGCCGGAAATAGTTTAGGTTTAAAGAAACTTGCATTGAGATTGGCTATTAATAGATCAAATAATGAAGACTGGCTTACCGAGCACATGTTTATTATGGGTATTAAGCCGGAAGGAAAAGGTAGAACGACTTATTTTACCGGTGCATTTCCCAGTGCATGCGGCAAAACAAGTACTGCGATGATTCCTGGACAATCAATTGTTGGTGATGACATTGCGTATTTAAAAATCTGGGATGACGGCAGCTGTCATGCTGTAAATATTGAATCAGGTATTTTTGGGATAATCACTGATGTTAATCCAGTTGATGATCCGTTAATTCATAAATGCTTGATAACTCCAAGAGAACTTATTTTTTCCAATATTTTAATAAATGATGGGAAACCATACTGGCTTGGAATGGGTTGTGAAACTCCAGATGAGGGTAAGAATCATTCCGGTCTTTGGAAAAGGGGAAATAAAGATGCTGAAGGTAAAGAAATTCCTATAGCACATAAAAATGCGAGATATACTATAAGAATAAGTGAACTTGAAAATGTTGATCCGAAAGCAGATGATGTGAATGGGGTTCAGGTTAATGGTATAATTTATGGCGGCAGGGATTCCGATACAAATGTACCGGTTGCTCAATCTTTAAATTGGAGTCATGGTGTTTTTTCAGGGGCTTCATTAGAATCTGAAACAACTTCCGCTACTCTCGGAAAAGAGGGTCAAAGAGCGCATTCACCTATGGCAAATCTTGATTTTATAGTAGTTCCACTTGGGAAATACATTGAAAATCATCTAAAATTTGGCAAAAGTCTCAGCAAGGTTCCATTGATCTTTTCAACTAACTATTTTCTTAAGGGTGAAGATGGGAATTACCTGAATGATAAAATCGATAAAAAAGTATGGATTCTATGGGCAGAGGGAAGAGTTCATAATGAATACGAAGTAATTGAGACACCCATTGGATTTATACCAAAATATGAGGATTTGAAGGTCCTTTTTCACAGTGTATTAGGGAAAAAATATACAAAAGATCAATACGAGAGGCAGTTTTCACTTAGAGTTGAAAAACTTCTTTCAAAACTAGATAGAATCGAAAAGATTTACAGCGAAGAAGAAGTTCCTGAAGAGTTCATGAATCATTTTGAACGGCAGCGAAGACGATTGCTTGAAGCTAAAGAAAAGATTGGGAAGGAAATTTTAAGTCCATTTGATTTTTAGGATTGACGTTGACTGCTTGTTTATTGAGATATAAGAATAATAGTATCTTATTGTGAAATGGCTCTTATGAGTAGTATTGCGTCTTCCGCTGAAAATAGTGATTGATAAATAGAGAGTTCGCTCTAATAAGAATAATTGGGTAGATTCTTTCTACTGGCTATAAGTTTTATACCACATCTGACTTTTATAGGAAGAAAATAAATATATTGGGATTAGAGTGATTAGAGTGAATAGTCTTTTAGAAATTCGTTCAATTCTAATAACGTATTTTTCGTAATAGAAGTATCTCTATATGCTTCTTCGATTAAATCAGGATGATTTTTTAATATTTCAAAATCTTTTTTCCGACAGGTAATTAAATTCCCAAGTGATTCTTTTATGGCTATTCCTAGTATAATCTGATTTTTTCCTTTTTTAAAATAACGTTTGGGTCTACTAGTCCTTTTTGGGAAAAACGCTGCTATATATTCATCGGATTCCGGATAATATTTCAGCATAATATTCATACGACCCTCAGATTCTTTATCCTGTAGTGAATTAATGTATTCTCCGAAATTTGGTATATTTGGATGGACTTTGATTTTTTTACTGATATGAAGAAGCTTATCTGAGTAGAATTGGATAAAGTGTACCATTCTTTTAGGATTTTTAGTGGTGAATAGATGTCCCGTCCGTAAATAGTTTTTAAGTGAAAAAAGTCTGAAGTTATGTGTTAAGATGATGCTGTTTAGAGAAGTGTTTCCAATAGATTTACCTGCTAATAATGTTTGTATTTGATGTTCCCCAATTAACTTATCTTTATGTCCTGCCTGGAAATGAAAGTGAGGGCTGGATGCACCGGCGAGAGCACCATTGAAGTAAATTGAGAAGTGAAATAAATTTGTTGCAACTTCGATCATGTCCTGAAAATGTCCTGTTAAGATCTGCTTCTCATGTTTTACAGAAGAAATTGTGAGATCACCCGGAAGTGTAATACCAGGATTCGCTAAAACTATGTATTTTTCATCCTCAATAAGTATTCCACGCTGGCCTTTATCTAGTTCGCAAAGAAGGCATCTTTTATGACTTGTATTAGCCGCTTTTTTTTCAAATGTATTCGATTTAATACTTGGAGTTCTGGTTTTGTTTAAAACCAATTTAACGGGTATGCCTTTGACTTTAACTTCGGCTACAGGGTTTTTTGAAAAAACTTCCATGTTGCTTCTTAGTCTTTGCCAACCAAGAATTGGGTCCATCTGTTGCAAAAGCATGGCTTCAATACGAAGATTATTGTCTATTTTACTATTTTTATGTTCTAATTTCATGAAAAAATCAGTTAGTTCATAGTCTGTAAGATGTCGATCTTTTATCATCATATTTAGGATAATAAGATTAAGTCATTAATTTATTTTTTATGTATTTTCATAAGTTTTTCTCAAAGGAGTTCCAATTTGGTAACAATTCTTATTATAACTCAAAATAATTGAATGCTATGCAAAAAATACAGGATAGTATAGCAATTAACAAAATGTTTCTTTTGAGATAATAAATGCTTTTTGTATTTTTTCTAAATTCAAAAATGAAAGGAGGAGTTTAAAATGGAAAAGGTAAAGAATCATGTCTGGCTGCAATTCTTTTTTATTTTATTAGTTTCTTTATTTGTTATACAGGAATGTGAGAATAAAAGAGCGAATAATAAAGAAGAGTCTGTAAAGAGCATAAATTGGATTTACGATATTGATTCTGCATTATCTATGGGAATGGGAGAGAATAAACTGTTGATGATTGATTTTATGGCTGAATGGTGCCCACCCTGCCGTAAAATGGAGGACTCAACTTTCAGACATCCTGAAGTGGTTAAAAAAACATCATTATTTATACCGGTAAGGATTGATGTTGATCGACAAAGAGAAATAGCAATTAAGTATAATGGTAATGCTCGTAAGTATGGCGGAATCGGAATTCCCAACATATTATTTATGACTGGTGATGAAAAAGAGATCAGACATATTGTAGGATACTATGATTATGAAGCGTTTCTTGCTGTATTGGACTCAGTACTTAATGAAAATGTGCTGGATAAAAGAAAGTTGTAGTAGGTAATCATTTTGATGAAATACCTTTACATTATTGTTCTAATTATTATATTTGTTTCCCTAAATACATTAGCAGTAGAAAGCGTCTATATTCCAGATAAACCAGAGGGGATATGTGAAAATTCACCTGATATGGGAAATTGTGATACGATTAATTTATGGGAACCTCGAGTGACAGCAGGTTATTGGAATGATAACCTTTTCTGTCAAAACTTTGTCAATAAAATATTACTTGATAATGGTATCGGTGGTTGTGATGATTTTATTACCGCCAGTTTGTGGTTGCGTTTTTTATGGGGAGATCAGATACACAGTTGGTTTTTAGATTGCTACTATAATGTTTTGACTAATAAAATTGAGAATTATAGAACTGATCTACTGATCTTTTTAATATCATTTGAGAAAGAATTGTCCATAGGGATTCTAAAGGTAGGAGCTGGCTTTGTACGGAAAGGTAACTTTGGAGGCGGTAAGCTTCAAAATGGATATCATTCTCTTTTTAATTATACACAGCTCCAGATACCATATTTGGAAGATGGGGCAACTGAATTGCTCTTACGGTTTGATATTGAAAAAAGATTATTAAGCTTTAATTCGTTGAATATTAACGCCTATTTCACGGACTCATATATTAAAAATATTATACCGAAGCATTTTGAGTTGGGATTACTCACTAATTATGAAATTTCCCAAGGGAGAAATAAATTTTTATGGAATTTTGAATTTTACTTCGGTTATGTCAATTATTATGATCGGAATATACCAATTGGTAAGTTGTTTGACAGTGGGTTCACCTCAGGAATGCTACTCTCAAGAGAAATTTCAAAGAAATCGAAAATCGCAGTTTGGGTAACTAAAGGACAATATGGAATCGGGAAAGAACCACAGTTTGGGATTCTTTTCTCCTTTGGTTGTAATGGGGATAGCACACCTGACATTACTGATATAAAATTTCCATGAGATTTAAAAGAAGTATGAAAAAAGAATAGTGTTTTTAGAAAATCTAATTTAAACTTTCAGCGGAGATGTTTCTGAAAGGATTATGGAAGAGAAGGGATAGATTTTTATAATAATGATATTTTTTGGAGATTAATTATGATGCTTCAAATAAAAGACCTTGCCGTTTCAACAAATGGTCAAAATATTTTGAAGAATATCAATCTTGAAATTGATAAAGGAGAAACAGTAGTGCTTTTTGGTCCCAATGGATGCGGCAAAACCACTTTACTGATGTCTATAATGGGATTAGGCGGTTATAAGATTGAAAAAGGTAAGATTATCTTTAAGGGGAAAGACATTACTAATATACCAGTTTATGAAAGGGTTAAATTAGGTATTGGAATAATGTTTCAACGCCCTCCCACAGTTAATGGTGTTACAGTCCGTCAACTTGTAAAACTTTGTGGTGATGAAGATTTAGATGTTGGAGAAATAGCAGGTACTCTCAGGGCAAATTCTTTTCTTGATCGCTCGGTTAATGACGGATTTTCTGGTGGAGAGATAAAACGTTCGGAACTGTTACAGCTGATAGCACAAGAGCCTGATTTAGTTTTACTTGATGAACCCGAATCCGGTGTAGATGTAGAAAATATTGCTCTAATTGGAAAGGCAATTAATAAACTCCTTGATAAAGGAGTAATGAAATACAGCAACGGTTTATCTTTGAAAGAACATCATACTCGTCGCTACCGACCAGGTCTTATCATTACTCATACCGGATATATACTTGATTATGTACCGGCTGACAGGGGAATTGTTTTTATGAATGGACATGTGGTTTGTGGTGGTAATCCTTTTGAAATTCTTAATATAATCAGGGATAAAGGTTTTGAGGAGTGTAAGAAATGCGACAAAAAACACAAAAGACAAATCCAGTAAAAGAAATTTTACTTGAAAACCTTGTTGAAGAAAAGGGTTATGAGCATCCTTATCAGGAAGATTTATCTTTAATATCTCAGGAAGATAAAGAACGAATGCTCCATGCCGGAGTTAATCTCAATTCAAAAGAGCGCTCTGGCACTTTTATAATGAAAGATCAATCGGTTATACATTGCAATATAAAGCAGCCGGGAATAGAATTATTAAGTACCAGTGTCGCTTTGGAAAAGTACGACAGCTTAAAAAATTATTGGTGGAAGCTGCTATTACCTGATACAGATCGTTATACGGAGCATGTCAAAAATCATGATGCCAGAGGATATTTTATTCGTGCTAAAGCAGGTGCTAAATCCTATTTCCCTGTTCAATCGTGCCTCTTTTTAGAGGATCCGGGTGTCGTTCAAAGTGTGCATAATATAATTATTGCTGAAGAAGGTTCGGAATTAGAAATTCTTACAGGCTGTACTTCGAATGAAAATTCAGAAACCAGCAGAGCTCATCTTGGAGTTTCGGAGATTTATGTATATAAAAATGCCAAGGTGACTTATTCCATGATCCATAATTGGGGCGAAAATATACAAGTTCGCCCGAGAACGGGAATTATTGTTGAGGAAGGTGGAACTTTTATATCGAATTATATATGTATCAGACCGGTTAAAGATGTTCAGATGGACCCTATTGCCCGGTTAGTCGGGAAAGGAGCAACTGCGTTATTTAACAGTATACTTGTTGCTGAACCCGGCAGTATGATGGATATCGGTTCAAGAGTTATTTTAGAAGAAGAGGACACTAAAACAGAAATTGTATCAAGAGCATTAACGACTGGTGGAGTTATTACAGCTCGAGGTTTGATTAGAGGACAGGCTGCAGGTTGTAAAGGACATCTTGAATGTCAGGGATTAGTTCTTGATGGTGGTGGACAAATTTATACAATTCCTGAATTAGATGGTATGGTGTCAGGTGTGGAACTTTCTCATGAAGCAGCTGTGGGCAAAATTGCACAGGATGAAATCGAATATTTGATGGCTCGCGGTCTGAGTGAACAGGATGCCATCGGTGTTATTGTTCGGGGTTTCTTAAATGTAGAAATTGTGGGATTACCGCCTATTCTTAAAAAAGAGATCGAAAGCGCTATTGACAAAATTAAGGAATCTGCTTTTTAATACGACTCATGAATATCATAAATATACTGATAAATCAGATTACATTTATTATTATAGATTTCTTCTGTATATATAGCCGGTAATTCATATAGAATATCCTGTATAGCCAGCTTGACAGTAGCTTTTGCCTGCTGTTTTCTTTTATTTTCTTCCTCTATTGATTATTAGCTCCTAATAAATTAAATTTCTGCCGAAATGGCAGAGTTTAGGCTAAGGACAAATTTTAAACCAACTGGTGATCAGCCTCAGGCAATTATAGCATTATCTGACGGTATCCATAATAGTAAGACATATCAGACTTTACTTGGTGTCACTGGAAGTGGTAAAACCTTCTCAATGGCTCATGTCATACAGAATGTCCAAAAACCTACGCTTATAATTTCTCACAACAAAACATTAGCAGCTCAGCTTTATGGCGAGTTCAAATCTTTTTTCCCGGATAATGCCGTAGAATATTTTATCTCTTTTTATGATTACTATCAGCCTGAAGCTTATCTTCCTGTAACTGACACTTTTATAGAAAAAGATTCTTCTATTAATGATGAGATAGATAAATTTCGTTTAAAAACCACAAGCTCGCTAATCGGTAGAAGGGATGTAATTGTCATTGCCAGTGTATCGTGTATATATGGGATCGGTTCGCCGGAAGAGTATAGCCGTTTTATTGTGATTTTAAATAAAGATGATAGAATCGGAAGAAAGTCGTTGTTTCTCAAGCTAGTGAATATTTTTTACTCTCGAAATGACCAGGTTCTTGAGCGTGGTAATTTCAGGGCGAGGGGTGATATAGTTGATATTCAACCGGCTTATGAAGATTTTGCATATCGAATTGAGTTATTTGGTGATAAAATAGAGCATATTTATTCATTTAATTCGCTAACCGGTGATATCATTTCCGAGCATAAAAATATCGTCATATATCCAGCTAAACATTTCGTCACATCGGAAGATGTTCTTAAGAGAGGAATTAAAACGATTGAAGAAGAGCTGGAAATTCGTTTAGATGAGCTTCGTGAATCGGGGAAATTGCTTGAGGCTCAAAGATTGGAACAACGGACAAGATTTGATCTTGAGATGATTGAAGAAGTGGGTTATTGTTCAGGTATTGAGAATTATTCCCGTCATTTTTCTGGTAGAAAACCAGGGCAGCAGCCCTATACTCTAATGGACTTTTTTCCTGACGATTATCTGTTATTTATAGATGAATCGCATGCTACGATTCCTCAACTTCGTGCAATGTATAATGGTGACCGATCAAGAAAGGAAACACTTGTTGAATATGGTTTTCGGCTTCCATCAGCTTTAGATAATAGACCGCTAAAATTCGTGGAATTTGAAAAGATGGTAAATCAGGGAATATTTGTATCTGCTACTCCATCGGATTATGAATTAGAAAAATGTGACGGGGTTGTTGTTGAACAAATCATTCGACCAACAGGATTACTTGATCCTGAAATAGTTCTTAAGCCGACAAAACACCTGATTGATGATCTGATTGATGAAATCACAAAAGTTACTGAGCGTAAGGAAAGGGTTTTAGTTACTACGTTAACAAAAAAGATGTCTGAAGACCTTGCTGATTATCTTCGGGGAATGGGACTTAGGGTTCGATACCTTCATTCTGAAATCAAAGCACTTGAACGTGTAAGCATTTTGCGGGATTTACGCTTAGGTGAATTTGATGTTCTAGTGGGAATTAATTTGTTAAGAGAAGGACTCGATCTTCCGGAAGTATCACTTGTAGCAATTCTTAACGCTGACAAAGAAGGTTTTCTTCGTTCTGAGCGGTCATTAATGCAGGTATCAGGAAGAGCGGCACGTAATATCAATGGAAAAGTAATTTTTTACGCTGATGATGTAACCGGATCAATGCTGAAAGTAATGAATGAGGTTGGAAGAAGACGAGAAGTTCAGAATAAATATAATGAAGAGCATAATATTTCACCAAAGACTATTTACAAATCGGTGGCTGAAGTAATGTCAACCACAACTGTCGCAGATTCTAAGCCTGCAGAAATGTTGAAACGTGGGGGAATATCGGATAGATATCGAGATAAATTAGATAAATTTGAGATAATTGACCTGCTTAACCGTGAGATGATGAAAGCTGCAGAAAGTCTGGAGTTTGAAAAAGCTGCCGAATTGCGAGATGAAATTATGCGCTTAGCAGGAAAGGAAAAAGTCCGGTTAAAACGCAACGTTTAATTCGAATATTGGTGATAAGAAGTGCTATGATGTTTCTAATTAGTGACTAACATTTCTCACTTGAAGAAATAACTGATATTTGGTTGATAAATAATGAGTTATATTTTGATAAAAGTTAAAGTTTTCAAAAAATATACTTATTGTTAAAAATGAATGGGAGAATGGATTTTTATATGGATAGTGTAAATGAAGAAATGGTAGATGCATATAACTGCTACCACAACGACTTAAGTCGTTTAATATTACCGAATCAATTCGGTTATTATGTTTAGTATTTCGATCCATCCGGTGAACCAGATGGCTAATATTTGTTATCACTATTTTAAGTTCAGAGTGATTATTCACTAATGTAGAGCGAGAAATGTTAGTTACTGATGTTTTAATATTGAGGAAATAGAATGAGAGTATTGGTCGTCGGTGGCGGTGGGAGAGAACATGCTATTGTTTGGAAATTGGATCAATCTGAGAGAATCGAAAAGATTTTTACTGCTCCCGGAAATGCCGGTACAGCTCTTCATGGTGAAAATATTCCAGTGAAGGATAACGATATAGATGGATTGCTGAAGGTTGTGAAGGAAAACAACATTGATCTTACTATTGTCGGACCAGAAGTACCTTTAATGTTAGGAATTGTTGACCGTTTTCAGGATGAAGGCATGAAAATATTTGGTCCAACTTTAAAAGCAGCAATGTTGGAAGGAAGTAAAGTTTTTGCGAAAGAGTTTATGTCTGATCATGAAATTCCAACTGCCGATTATATCATTTGTCATAACAGGCTTGAAGCAGAGGACATAACTAATGGCAAAGAGTTTCCCTATGTCCTGAAAGTTGATGGACTTGCTGCTGGTAAAGGTGCGTTGATAATTAATAATAAAGAGGATAAACTAGATGCTTTTCAAACTATTTGGGTAGAAAATAAATTTGGGAAAGCCGGGGATAGCGTGTTAATTGAAGATTTTTTAAATGGAGAAGAGCTTTCGGTGTTTGCCATTACTGATGGAAAAGATTATGTGTTGCTTCATCCAGCACAAGATCATAAAAGGATTTTTAACGGAGAAAAAGGACCCAATACGGGTGGTATGGGAGCATATGCACCCGCACCGCTTGGCACGCCTGATGTGATTAAAAAGGTCGAAGAGAAAATTATCAAACCTGTTCTTAAAGGCATGAGGAAGATAGGAAATCCATATTCAGGGGTATTATATTGCGGATTAATGATTGAGCATGGAGAACCCTGTGTTATTGAATTTAATTCACGCTTTGGTGATCCGGAGTCTCAGGTTGTAATACCGCTGATTGATTCTGACTTGGTTGATATTTTACATAGTATAGCAACAGGACAGTTGAATAAAGGGTCATTAAAATTATCGGATAAATTTGCGGCTTGCATAGTAATGGCATCCAAGGGATATCCCGGTTCCTATGAAATAGGTAAAACAATAACAGGGTTGGAATCTAAACATGATATTAAAGATAGTAATAATGGAGCGATTTTTCTTGCAGGTACTGCATTTGATGGGAAGAACTTCAAGACAAATGGTGGAAGAGTGCTGGGAGTTACAGCCTGTGCAAAAAACCTTAAAGATGCCATTGATAAGGCATATAACCATGTTAGAAAA
>JADHYC010000043.1 GCA_016782645.1 Fidelibacterota bacterium
TGGCGGAGGAGTCGACCTTGTCGGTTTCTTCTCGCTGTTGCTCATAACTTTAAATTTTTAAATTATTTACATTAATGGTTTCAATTTTATCATTCACTGATTCAATGTTCTCTAATTGAACCTTGTGAATTTTATCTTTATGTTCTAGGAAGTTAATTATAAAAGGAATTGTACAGATAATTATTGAAATTATACAACCAAATAAGAATTGTTTTGCAATATGCAAATATTCTGATTTCGTGTCATTGTTATCTACATTTGTATTTATATACTCAGACAACATCGCAATAAGTTGTTCTTCGTACAAAGAATCTGGAGTAATATCCTTATCTAAAAGGTCTCTATATTGCTCAACATAAGTTTCAAGCCCTTTGTATTGCTCATCAAGTTGGGTTGCAAAAGGCAAACCATCATATTCATATCCCTTAAACAACTTATTGTATGACCTGAATAGATTAAAAACGACCAATAACCAGAAAATTATGGAAATTATCAGAAACAATATAAATGAATAATAAATCCAATTATTAATCTCATTTTCAAAATCAAATTCCTTAATTAAAAAGAATATCAAAGCAAATAATCCTGTTAGAATTCCAATAGGAATATTTAAAGAATTATTTAGAGAAGTTCGCCTTTCATTCTCTTTGTGATACCATTCTATTAAGAAATTTAGTCTATTCATGTGTTCTTGGAGTTAATTACAGCCAACGGTTTTATATACCCCAAATGGGATATATATTCACTATATCTTTTTCATTTATGGGATATATACTCCTTATTTTGGCAGATATGTACCATAAGTTTCCTTTTAATATATTACTAGCAAAATAAAAGAAATCAAATTAATAGTCAATAAATAATTCTTACAATGGTTATCCCGAAGATTAATTTCTTCAGCATTTTATGTTCATCCTTTTTAAATTTTAAACCGCCGAAGTAATATTGCATATTACTTGCGCACATACACAATATTGCGTCTATTATACCAAAGACTTATTGCGTTTATTCTCATTATAGATGACTTGTCCATCAAATAATCTACTAACCATCCTCATTCCAAAACTAAGTTCTTCACACAAAGAAATTATCAATACTTTCTAAAATTTCCGATGAAACATTTTTACCAAACTCGGTTTCCAACGGTTCAATACCTAAATACATAAATTTGAATGGATGATATTTATCTAAAAATTCTTCAACCATTTTAATTGAAAATGCATGCGTACTGATATTCACCGAATCAATCTTTCCCGGATCAATCCAACCTATTGTACCCGGTTTTGCTCCTGACCTTGCCGCATCAATAAAAACCACTATTTCAGCACCGGAATCCAATATTTTTTGAAGATAATTCTCCGGATTAGTACCCGCTTTAATGAAGTGAGACTTACAAAATTCCGGCTTTACTTTCAGCCTTTCTAAAAAAAGCAAACCGGCGGCATCATCACCACGCAACTCATTGCCGAGACCAACAAAAACTATTTTTTCAGGGAAATAAGGGAAGAGAACTTCTACAAAATTCTCAAAATTCATCTCTTACGACGATTTTATGACGACACTTCGGGCAGACTTCCTTAATCAGGTCCTCTCGCCGTATTCTATCTTTTGGATTTGAAGGAGCGACTTCAGTGAATTCTTTTTGAAATTCAAGAAGGAAATTGGGATTTGCGTATGCTTTTGCTCCAAGCCTTTCTTTTATCCATTGTAGGTGATCTCTACAGGCTATGACTTCACCACAGATTTCGCAAAGAGCCATCTCTTTTTCAACGGATTCGAAAACCTCCGGTGCTTTTAGATCACTCACAAGAATTGAATATTTATCTGAGAGTTTGATACCCTTTTCAGTAATACATTTTTCCTCACATTGACCACATTGTGAGCAGGATGCATAATTAATTCTTAAAGTGCGGCGTCTGTTTTCTTTATCGTCTATAATTTCAATTGCATCCGTTGGACAAACCTGAGCACATGTGCCGCATCCAATACAGTGCTCCTCATCATACTTTGGGAATCCGCGATATTCCTTTGGAGCCGTATAAGGAACCTTAGGAAATTTGGTTGTATATGGTGCTGAAAACAGTGATCTCAACGCCTCTGTAAGTTCACGTAATTTTGGAAGGTACATATCAGTTATCCTTTAATTCATTGTCTTCTTGATATTGATCAACCACAGTCTCTTTTGTAAGTGGAATCCCACTTCTATGTGATGCCCGTGCAATAGCGTGAGCCGATACAGGTGAGGTTAGAAATATAAATGCAATACCTATAAGCGCTTTGAAGCCAAAGTTGTTAAACCCTTGTAGTATAAAAACCCCAAATAAGATACCTGCAGAGCCAAAGGTGACACATTTTGTCGCTGCCTGAAGCCTATTATAAACATCTGGAAGCCTGACCAAACCCAATACACCAAAAAAGTCAAAAGTGATTCCAATTAGAATAAAAGCCATTCCGATAACTCTAATCATCTAAAGACCTCCCTTCCAGTATCTTGGCAAAAGCGAGAGATGCTACAAAACTCAGCAATGCCCAGATAAGACCAATATCCATAAAAAATGATTGATTGTAGAAAAGTCCCATAAGCGCTAACATACCAATAATGAGAATTCCAAGAATATCTACAGCAACGATCCTATCTGCAGCGGTGGGACCAAAAAGAACACGAAACAGCACAAAAAGAGAGCAGAAAAGAACAACATTTATCAGTTTAAATAATATGTCTCCGCTATAAATAAAGAAGTTACCGTACATAAAAGCTACAATTATAGCTAAACCGATTAGCCAACGAAATACCCTCATTCGAACACCTCCGTGAGTAGCTTTTCAAATCTACCCCCAATTAACTTTGTATTTTCCTCAACATCTGTGGAAAGTACATCTATCCAGTGAATATATATTTCTTTGGTCTCCGGATTAACATCTACAGTTAGTGTACCCGGAGTAAGTGTAATCGAATTAGTAAGGACAGTGATTGCTGAATCCTTTGTAAGATCTGTTTTTATTTTGACAATGCCCGGTTTTATAGGAAGATTTGGATTAAGAACTATATATGCTACGTGAAAATTTGCCTTGACCATTTCCCATAGGAATTTGAAAAGATAAATAATCGCTGAAAAGAAGCGCTTTACAATATGTTCACTTTTTTCAGTCGTTATTAAAAATTTCCCTGCTATCATACTTACAATAAAAGCAACAATTAATCCGGCAATTACTTCCTGAATATCACCTATATGTGTCAGTGCCAGCCACACTAAAAAGGATAAAATAAATACGGTTATACGGCTTCTATTCTTTATCGTCATAATCACCTCCCCAGAACATTAAAAATGTAATCTGTTTTACCTGTAATGACAGAAACGACAGACTCCAGTGTAACTTCACGAATTCCGGGAATAACCAGGAGGCTGGTTACAACACAAAGGGTAGCCAGTATTATCATTGATGCCTTCATACCTAATCCAACTTTTACATCGGGCTTTTCGATTAATTCTTCACCGCGAAAACCATACCTCTGTACCTTCATGAAATAAACTAATGTCAGTAAACTTCCCACAACAGCTATTAAAGCATAGCCTGGATGTACCGCCTGAACGGCTGCAATAATTATAATCAACTTGCTAAAAAACCCATTAAAAGGAGGCATTCCGGCAATAGATAAAGTAGCAATCATAGAAGTTGATGATGCAACTGGCAGCGCTTTAGTGAGGTTACCCATTTTTCTCAAGTCACGAGTACCAATAGCCATTTCAACTGTTCCTGCATTGTAAAAAAGAAGTGATTTAAATATCGCATGGTTCAAAATATGAAATACAGCACCGAAAATTGCCAGAGGAGTCGCAATCCCCAAACCTAACAAGATAAAACCGATCTGGCTAATACTACTGTAAGCTAGTAACCGTTTTAAATCCCACTGCCCTATTGCCAGAAATGAAGCCACCAGAATCGAAATTGAACCTAGAACTAAAAATATTGTCATAAAAATATCTGGTGCTCCTAAAACATTAAAGAAAAATCTGATAAGTACATATATTCCAAGTGTTTTTATCAAAACTCCAGAAAGCATTGAGGAGATAGGTGCCGGTGCAGAAGAGTGAGCATCGGGAAGCCAGGCATGAAAAGGCATTACTGCAGCTTTTAATCCGAAACCAGCCATGAAAATGCCACCCACCCAGTACATAACTTGAGGATTGCGTTCAGGCAGAACCTTCGCAATACTTGCTAAAGTTAGAGTGGAAGTAGTACTATATATAATACCAATTCCCACAAGAATTAAAATTGATGATATTGATCCCATAACAGCATATTTAAAGGAGGCTTCGAACTCTTCCGCTTTACTACCATAAGCAACAAGAGCATAAGCAGCAATCAGTGCAATTTCCAGAAAAACATACAAATTGAAAAGATCACCGGTAACAATCACACCATTCATACCTGTAACAAGAAACATAAAAAGGGCATAATACTTCCAGGAAGGAGAAAGATGACGAATATACTTAATTGAGAACATGAGCGAAGTCAAGGAAATGATACTGACTATAAGCAGCATGAAGGATGATAAGGCATCCAGAACAAGACATATAGTATACGGTATTTTCCAGGCACTCATGTTATAAACAACTGTGTTTCCACCGATCGTTACAAAAGAAAAAACTGATAAAACTAAAAGTGACAGTGCAGCAATTATCGAAAGTATGATAGCCCAATCATCTTTTTTACCTGAGATTAACGTAATAAGAAATGCCGTAAGTAAAGGTATTATAATAAAAAATGGGAGGATCATCCTGACAACCTCCTTATTTTTGTAATATCAAAAGTCTTATACTTCTCAAACAATCTAACAGCTAATGCAACAAGCATTGCGGTTATTCCTAATTCAATAACGATTGATGTTAAAACCAAAGCTTGTGGTAAAGGATCAACCATAATTTCAGGAGTAACGCCTTTCTCCAGTATTGGGTAAATAGCACCACTTTTATATCCAAAGAGAATAAGCATTAAATTTGCTGCGTATCCCATTATTCCAAGAGATAATATTATCTTTATCAAATCACGCTTGGTAATAATTCCATATAAGCCAACCAAAAGAAGAATAAAGCAGAGAAGATAAACAGTCATTACTTTCCTCCTTTATCTATGTGGAATATCGAAAGTGCCCATACTACAACAAACAATCCCATACTGACTTTTGCACCAATTACGATATTTAAAATTGGAATGGTGCCTGCGCTATAAAGTCTATAAAGAGTTCCATAACCACTTAAAAAATTAGCCAGAAAATAACCACTAAAAGCTATTCCTAAAATACCAATCGCAAGAAAGAGAGCAGCACTGGAAGATTCAATATCGTGAAGAAAACTAATATTGACCCATTTTTTAATAAAATCCCTTCCATAAGCGAGCATCAAATTAAGAAAAGCAAGTGCTATTATCACACCTCCGGCGAAACCACCACCAGGAGTTAAATGCCCATGAAGTATTATGTATATCCCATACAAAATTATTAACCAAACACTTACCCGTGTTACGGTCTTGACAATCAGCGTCATTCCACTACTCTGCTTCATAGCTGTTCCTCCACCGAATCTTTAGAACGGGACTTTATCCTTACAATTGTCAATGCTCCTAAAATTGCGGTAAAAAGCACTGTTATTTCTCCAAGAGTATCATAAGCTCTGTAATCTAAAATAATCGATGTTACTAAATTCGCAGACCCTGTATCCTTTGCACCATGTGCTAAATAATACTCCGAGGTTTCCATTAAAGGATTGCCAAAAGCCGGTAGTGATTTGAAAATGTTGACACTTAGGAAAAATACTGCAATCAGTGTTATTATCGTTACTCCAACTAATATTTTATTTACACGTGAAGGCTTTTCTTGATGATAATCTTTTTTAATAAAAGCCCTCACTAAAATAATAAGAGCAAAAATTTCAAACAGAAATTGTACAATAGCCAGGTCCGGTGCCTGAAGAAAAAGAAAGGATACAGAAACTCCCAGACCTACAATCCCTATTGCAATTATTGAAGACAATAAATCCTTTAATTCCAGAGCAACTATTGATCCCAAAATCATAAAACTTATAACAAATATTAACCATGTCTCTACTGGCATTTATACCTCCAGAATTGCTATTATTCTTCGCTACTCACCGCAGAGAACGCAGAGAGCGCAGAGATTTCTATTTTTAAATAATAATTTCCCATTATTTATTCATCCAATTTATAAACAATTCTCTTTAATCCTTTTATAAGAATAAGAACATTAATAGCTAAACCAATTATCTTTTCAGTTAATTGATTTAATTCCATTTTCTTTATAATTTCTTTGCGTCCTCTGTGCTCTCTACGGTTAATTTATTTCACAATCCATAAAAGTATTAGAACTCCAACAATTATCCATAAACTATATAACTGTAACTGACCTCGATGAATCGACCGGAACAGGCGTGCTAATGAAAATGAACCTTTACTACCAAGATCATATACATCAAAATATTTCTTTTCAGCGCCGTCATACAAAGAACGTAGTGGAACCATATTTCTTATTTCATTATAAAATTCTGTTCCAACAACTCTGAACTTTTCCAGTGGTTCCATACCACCCAGATATATTTCGTCATAACGAACATTTTTTGTAAACAAATAAATTACTAAGCCAATTAGAAATGCTAATCCGAAAAATAGAATAACGAGGATTGGATTATAACTTCCAATAAGAGTTGGGATCGCCCAACCATGTTCTACAACAATTGGCATAATAAAATGTTTAATAGGAATTTGCATTGCAAAAAGACCAAAAACAATACACAATGTTGCAAGTAAGCCTGTAGCAATCCAGTGGTTAGCCGAAGTTTCCTTAATATTATCAAGTGTTTTTGGTCGTTTACCAAGGAAGATCGAATGCAAGAATTTCATAAAATTAGCTAATGTTAAGGCACTACCGAAAACAGCAAGAATTAAACATATTAACAACCAAATCTGATACCCAGGACTCATATTTTTAGCAAGATCAAGAACACCTTGATATATTAACCACTTGGAAAAGAAGCCACTGAAAGGAGGTATGCCTGAAATTGATAGAGCAGATATTAATGCCATGGTAAAAATCACCGGCATACTTTTTCCAAGACCTCCAAGCTTATCTAAATCATTCGTTCCAGTCTTTTTCTCAACAGAACCAAGTGTTAGAAATAGATTAGCTTTACAAATTGCGTCATTAACAAGATGGAACAGACCACCAACTAATGCTACTATGCTTCCGCCTTTAATATCACCATTAGCACACATCCAACTTCCACATCCAACTCCCATTATCATATAACCAGCCTGACTTATAGCAAGATAACCCAATAACTTTCTTCCATTGTGCTGTATCATTGCCATCATTACAGCAATGATAATTGTAAGCGCTCCTAATGTTATTAGCATTAAGTGAATACCAAAATTCAAAACAAACAAGGAAAGTACTATACGTGCAAATAGGTAAATACCTAATAATTTATCCAGCGAAGCAGGAAGTAGCGCTACACTTTCAACAGGAGCATCTTTACTAAAGTCCGGTACCCACGTATGAAACGGAAATCCTCCCGCTTTGGTAAATGCAGCAATAAGGATACAGAAAAATGCAATATAAGCAAGCTGCCCACTTAGCTCTAATTGCACATTCCAAAGCGACCAAGCAGAAGCTGGTTGAAGAAACCAGATTAGAACAAACCCAAGTATCAGAAAAGCATCACTTCCCCCAACTATAATGAAAGTCTTTTTTGCAGTCTTTGGGGCATCCTTTGTTTGTCCTAAAACACCAAATAAATAAAGTGTTATTCCCGTAAGTCCCCAGAAAATAAGAAGACCTAAAGCATGAGCGCTCAATACTGCTCCATTGCAAAAAGCAACAGTCATCGGATACAGAACGAAAAATTGTTTTTCAATTGATTTTACAACACCTTTGAGGGAAAATATCAGGATTATAAAACTCAGTATCTGTATAAAAGCAATTGTGAAAAAACCCAATTTATCCAAGGAAAATATTACTTCATTAAAAAGATAGGCATCTCCAGCAGGTATTATAAACAGGTTATAATTAAGGAAAAGCAAATAGCATAAGCCTAAAAATGTAAGAATTTTTCTCAGAATAGATGGAATAAATATATTAATTATTGAAATTCCTAAGGGAATAACTACAAGGAGAGTCAGTTCATTTACTGCCATTGATTTCCCTCCGAATTCGTTCGGTTTTTTCACGAGAGATTTTCAGTAAATCTATTAAGCACGGATCATTCTCTTTATTAACAACTTTTAATGAACGTTCAGTGCAACAGTAGCAAGGATCAATAGAAGCGAGAGTTATAAGTACATCTGCCACTGGAATTCCCTTGCATGAAGCTGTATATGTCGGAATATTCACAAAGCTGGGAGCGCGAACTTTGTGCCTTATAGGACGATTACTACCATCTGATCTTATATAGTGAAAAACTTCGCCGCGAGGTGCTTCATATCTTCCAATCCCTTCACCAGGCGAAATCTCTTTCACATCATTCAGAATTGGACCTTTAATCTCCTTTAACTTTTCAAGACATTGACGACATATTTTTACGGACTCTATTACCTCTAAAACACGCAATACTAACTTATCATAGACATCGCCATTAGGAAGCACTATTTCATCAAATTCTACAAGGCCATAAGCATCGGTAGACTCATCTTTACGGACATCACCTCTAACTCCTGAAGCTCGGGAAGTAGGTCCCGTTGCACAATACGCAACAGCATCATCATAAGAGAGTACACCAACACCTTTAAGTCTTGATCTCAGAACCGGGTCATCCTTTACAGCACCAGCTAACATAGCCATCTTTTTACCAAGCATATCAAAGATTTTTGCCAGGTCCGGTATTGAAGCTGGGTCAACATCTTTCGCCACTCCACCAATTCTCATCATTCCATAATGATTACGGTTGCCGGAAATAATTTCAAACATTTGAAGCACCGGCTCGCGATATCTCCAAACCCACATCCAGAGAGTATCATACCCGATAAAGTGTCCTGCTAAACCCAGCCACAAAAGATGACTGTGAATTCTTTCCAGTTCTCCTACCAAAGTACGAATATATTTGGCTCGAATCGGTATCTCAATATTATCTATATCTTCAATTGCATGAACACATGCAATTGGATGAGAAGTCGAACAGATGCCACAAATTCGCTCAACTAAATATATAGACTGGGTAAATGTCTTCATCTCGGAAATAAATTCATGACCACGATGCATCCAGCCTATTTCCATATCTATATCAACAACCGTTTCCCCATCAACTTTTAGCTCGAAATATTCCGCTTCTTCAAGAAGTGGGTGAAACGGTCCAATTGGAATCGAATTAGCTATCATGAGTCCCTCCCGAAGCGCATAGGCTCTTTTAAATTCTGCGGATGATGTAATGCCAGTAAGCGCTCCATTCGAGGATGGTCTTCAAACTCAATTCCCCAGAAATCAAACAGCTCCCTCTCAATCCATTCTGCACCCTTAACAATCGGAACTATTGATTTCACTTTCGGATGCTCTTTATCCTTTATAACTACCCTTGGACAGAAATATGTCCCTGTATCATCATCCGAAAAGTGATAAAGTATTTCCAAGCCGTGATACATTTCTATTCCTGTAGCAGTTGACAGCCTGCACCCCATAGTTTTAAAAAGATAATCAACAACTTCACGGAGGTCTTCATTTTTCACATTAAAATAGAATCGTCTCTTTTTATCTATTCTACTTGAAATTTTATCTCCCATCGCCTTAAAAAATTTCTCATCCTTATCCATTAAGCACCCCTATTAATTTGACAACACCTGCAATCATCGCTTCAGGCTTTGGTGGACAGCCGGGAATATATAGATCGATGGGTATGATATCTTCCCGTTTTTTAACCTTGTTATAACTATCTTTAAAACAGCAATCACCTGACATACACGTACCAACAGCAACAACAAAGATTGGCTTAGGTGCTTGTTCATAGATTTTTTTTATCCTCGGCGCTATTTTTTGATTAAAAATCCCAGTTACTAACAACACATCAGCATGCCGTATAGAACCGACTAACTTTAGCCCAAATCTTTCCACATCAAATGCAGGCGTAATCAAATCTAAAATTTCAATATCACAATTATTACAGGGTGAACCACTTACGTGAAATACCCATAATGACTTCGCTAAACGTTTATTATACCATCCCATATTAAACTCCAAATACTGCTAATATTATTCCAATAAAACTTATAGGAGTGGCATATCGCCAGAAAAAGTTCAAAGCCGTATCAATACGAATCCTCGGATTTGTATTTTTAATAAGTATCATTATAACGATAATCAAAAGGTATTTTAATACTGCCCAAAGAATACCGATTCCGTGAAGATCGAATCCACCAAGAAACAGAGCTATTAAAAGAAATGGATAAATAACAAACATCATATAATGATTGAGCTGCCAAAAAGCAAGTAGTGGACCTGAATATTCCATATAAGGTCCTCCTACTATCTCTGTTTCAGCCTCAGGAATATGAAAAGGCGGCAACGTCATTTTTGCCTGTATACATAGAATACCAATAACAAAAGCGATGGCACCGGACACAGAACTGATGAAAGGTCCCTGAACACTCTGTACTTCCAAAATATTTTTCAACTGAATCTGGTATCCGGATTTTATTATCGGAATTAAACAAATTAAAATGAAAGCCAATTCATCTGCAAGAAGAAGTTTGATCTCTCGGCCGGAGCCAATACTCGAATAAACATTTCCTGTTGATGATCCACCCAGAATCACTAAAACCGAAAATATCATTAATAGATACATAATAACGAAAAGATCACCGACAAATCCCTCATGGAAGAACAGAGCTAATCCTATCATCGTTGATATAAGTACTAAAAATCCAAACGCTGCCAGAGGAGTAGCAACAAAAACCGACTTTATACTATCCTTGACAATTATAGTCTCTTTGCCGAGCAATTTGAGGAAATCATTGAAATTCTGGAAAAATGGAGGTCCTACACGAAACTGCAAACGGGCGCTTAACTTCCTATCTACCCATCCGACAATAAGCCCTAAAACCCCTGTAAAAAGCAAGCCAGGAAAAACTAATAGATAAAAAATCTTCCAGCCTATCATGTTTTATCCTCCTTCCGGCGCCAATGATGACTCTTTATAGCTAGATGATCTCCATAAAAATAAATTTGATTTTCCGGATCTTCCTTTTCTACCTCTTTCATTATTAAAATCCCCGGAGGCGCTGTTTTAACACATAAAGGCTCATAATCAGGATTATCTTTAAGTTGATTCAGGCAATAGTCGCATTTTGCAGTTATGTAATTAATTACTTCAGGGAAAATGGTTCCGAATGGACAGGCTAATATGCAGCTCTTACATCCCACACATCGCATATTATATCGCTTTATCATACCTGTATCTAGACGTTCGAGAGCCTCTTTGGGACAGGTTTCAACGCAAAAAGACTCTTCACACTGACGACAATAAACAGCAAATTCAACAACTTCTAAGAGAGAAAATTGGCCGGGATTTTTTCTATGGAAAAAATATTCGCACTCTATTTCTTCCACATTAACTCCCGATTCAAGCAACGCAGGAATATCAATATATAGACGCTTCATTCCCAGATATTCTCCTCGTTTTTTATCATATCATAAGTAAATACAGGACCATCTTTGCAGGCATAATATTTTCCCATCACACAATGCCGGCACTGCCCAAAACCGCAATACATCTTCTTTTCCATTGATAAATAAATATCTTTATCAGCATATCCATATTCCAAAAGATCAAGTGTACCAAACTTCATCATAACTGGAGGACCACACACAATAACCGGGTTATCTTTTGGATCAATATCTATCTTCTCTAATAATTTCGTTATTAGACAGACTTCCTCCGACCATCTTTCTCCTTCAGGAATCTTATCAACTGCACGGAGAAAATTTACTTTATCATGTTTCCGCCATTCATCTATATGTTGCTTATAAATCACTTCCTTAGGAGCCCTGGCACCTGCTAAAAAAGTAATGCTATTATAATCATCAATATCGTGAAGCAACGTAAGAAAAAGTGATCGAGTTGGCGCCATTCCAACTCCACCACCCATAATCAAAATATTTTTATCCTTCCATTCCTCTATCGGGTAGCCTTTACCATAGGGACCGCGAAGACCAACCGTATCACCCACTCTGGCTTTGTGTACATATTCAGTTACAAATCCGGTCTTCATAATGGTTATATCCATCTCTTCTGTGATATAATGAGACGAGGACGGTGTAAAAGGACCTTCGCCTATATTCGGAATTGTCAGCTCAACAAATTGACCAGTTTTAAATGAAATCGGAGACTCTGGACGTAAACGCAGAGTACGGATTGTCGGAGATTCTTCAATTATTTCATAAATCACTGCCGGTATAACATCATATGGATTTGCGTTATACATTTTCTGACTCCTGAATTTTCATACCGGAAGAACTTACCCGTTTCCGGGGTAATTCCAACATTTTTTGAACTACCTTACGGAACTCAATCTTACCCGGACATGTATCAATACACCTGCCGCAACCAGTACATCCCAATAAATTGAAATTGCTTTTCATATAATCAAATTTACAGAGATATCTATTTCGAAATCGCTGATACATTTTAGGTCTTGGAGTATCACCTCCTGCGACGCGAGCATATCCATGCAGCTGACAGGAATCATAACTCCTGACTTTCACAAAATCTTTTGTTACAGTCTCATCATTTAAAATCATACAATAGCATGTGGGACAAATATTTGTACAGCCACCACAGCCTATGCAAGACTTAGATGCTTCAATCCATTTTTCAATATCCACAGAACGCAAATCATAATAATTTTCAGTTCTTTCATACTGTTTATTTTGCTTCCTTAGTTTTTCTTCGACAAGTTTTCTATTAGCTTTTATACTATTGATATTATTTGGTGAAACTTTAGAAACAGTAACATGCTCTTTTATCAATAAAAGTAATTCTTCTCCTTTGGAAGAACCAACTGTAATATAATAACTGTCATCCATTCTTGATAGATTAAGATCAAAACCTTCTTCAGCATAGGGCTTACCATCAAGCAAATTGCAGTGACAGGAAGGACTAATGGTCATACAATCAGAACTTATTATATATGTATTTTCTCTCCAGAAATTATAAATTGGATCTACAAAATCGTCATTAATCAGTGCTTTATCCAGAACTTCAAGTGCTCTCAGATCACATCCTTTCGCACCGACTATTAATCGCTTGCATTTACTTTTCTTAGCAGGTAATACTATCTCACGCGGAAAATAGAAAAGCATCCTTATTGGATCCACTGTACGATAGGAATCAAGAAAATAATCATTATCCTCTGATAATGTGGTAAAAAATAAATCGTCGTCAGAATGTTGTGATTTTTTAGGAAGAATGACGCTCTTAAAACCACCTAAACAATCTTTCTGACATCGGTGTAGAAACGAGTAGAAATCCTGAATTTTAACGATCATTCAGTTGTCTCCGCCATTTAATGGACTTTATATAAGTGCCCGTTTTAAGTTCTTTTACGATTTTTACTCCATCATTCAAATATAAATTGGAGTGAATTTGCAATAATTATGCCTTGTAATTATTTATTGTAAAACGAAAAAATCTACGATATTAAAAAAGAAAATTAAATCTGACAAGATTACCAAAAATGAGAATGTAGAAGAGTCTTTTTTATCATATGAAAATTTCAAATTCTTGCCAGCTCTAATTTCAAATTGCGGGAATATACGTAAAAAACAAACTTTATCAAATTGAAAAAATAATTTTATAAGGCAATGTAAAATGACTAAAAGTGAGCCCTAAACCATTACAACATTAAAAGTTTATGACTATACAATTTATATTAAAAATTTATGGAGATACAAAGGATATTCTAATGAATTTCATTAAATGCAAAGCATATCCTTTATAAGAGTAGATAATATCAAACAAGAAGTTAAGATTTATAGCCTGATTTAATCTGACTTCAACCCAGGCTTAGTGTTTTTTCTTTCAATTATTGTACTGAAACCAACTTCTTTGCCTAACTTTTACAATGCCCGCTTCTTCTATACTTACAACTTCAAACCATAATGCAGACAAAATATGCAATAATCAATATAAAATGGAAACTGCCTTTAGAGGTTTGTATTTTATTGAATCACAAAGATGATCAACTCAAATTATTTTTTCAAACGTTCAGATATCCAATCAGCTATTTCTGGAATTCCCTCACCAGATTTGGCTGAAATGTTATGTATATAAATTTTTGGATTGATCTGACGAATGTAACTCTCAATTCTTGAAATATCCACATCAAGATATGGCAAAAGATCAATTTTATTCACAATCGCCAGATGACAAACCCTGAACATAAGTGGATATTTTAGTGGTTTATCCTCACCTTCCGTTGTGCTAAGTACAACCATATTGTAATCCGCCCCTGTATCAAATTCCGCAGGACAGACAAGATTACCTACATTTTCTATAAAGATCACATCTAATTCACCAAGATCAAAATTATCCAATGCCGGCATTATGACTTCAGAACCAAGATGACAGTCACCACCAAATGGTTCTGTATTTATCTGAGAAACGGAAATTCCAAGAGGTAAAATTCTTTCGGAATCACGTGTAGTGGTAATATCACCTTCAATAACCCCAACTTTTACATCCTTCTTCTGCAGAGTCGGAATAAGTTTCTCCAATAAAGTTGTTTTACCTGAGCCAGGTGAACTCATTATGTTTATTAATAATATCTTTGATTTGTTTGTCCGAACACGGATTTGATCAGCAAGTTTTTCATTCGCTTCCAGAACATTTCTAACAACCTGTATCTTCATTCCACCTCCAATATTATTAGTTTACTCCATACTCAATTTTCAATTTGATATTTAATATTTGAAATTATTTATAAATCACACTCCGACTTCCCCTTCTTCACATTTCTCATCTTCAAACTCTATACTTTCAACAAACATGTCCATCCCAGAAATGATCTCAATATCAAAAGAGTTACATTTCGAACAGTAAAATAGAGGTTCATCGATATTTTTTTCTAATCCGCACTTTTTGCATTTTATTCTCAGTGGTATTTCATCTATTTCAAGAGTTGCATTGTTTACAATCTTACTTTCTTTTTTTAATACTTTAAAACCGAACTGCAGCGATTCCGGAATTATAGCATGCATTTTACCAGCTTTAAAAAAAATCTTTTTTACTGTTCCGCTGTCGCTCTGTTTAGCGACTTCTTCTTCAGCAATTGAGATTATATTTTGAGCGATGGTTAGTTCGTGCATTTTAACTCACATATTCATTTAATTAAGTAGCTTAAATAAATTAATAAAAACGATAGAAATTTAGCAACACAATCACTCTTGATTGTGGCTCTTTTCTTATCTTATAACCCAAACCAAAACACATTATTAATAATCAAACAAGAGTGTTTGATTTACATAACGCAATTCCCAACGGGATCTCCATGAGACACTCTTGATTGCGGCCCTTTCACAAACCCATTTCTTTTTTAACATCCTCAGCAATCCATGTATGCTTCCACTTTCGATAATCGTCAACCAAATGTGCTTTTACAGGATTATTCAGTATATACCAAACAGTATCTTCAAACTCTCGCTGTGATCGCACTAAGTGATCATAACTTTCTTTATGCCAAAAACTCCCTGTTTTATTTAACAATTTATTTGCTTTACGAGCAGTACTTCCTTTATGCCCTTTTAATATCTCTGCAAAAGAATAAAAATCCCCGTTTTCCTTTTCCATCGGCTTCATTAATACATGAACATGATTTGGCATAATACAAAAGCAATACAATTCATATTGCTTTTTATTCATAAAGAACAAACTATCTTTGACTATTTGTGCAATATTTGGATCAGATAAATACTTTGGACCATTTTTACATAATCCCAGATAATTGTCAATTAAATAGAATCGTTGTTTTTCAAAGTTCAGCTTCTCTGATTTTTTATCTTTATTAAAAACCTTTCTTTCTCGTCTAGCAAATTCCTTTTTCTGTTGAAGAAGCTTTTTAATAATCTCTAGAGGAAGATCAAAATTAAGGCGATAAGTTATAAAGAAAATACCTGATTCCGGCTGATAATGAGGCAGATTTCTTCTGTAAAAGCTTTTGTAATCTAAAATGTTCTTAAAAGACATGTTTTAATTTTCGAATAAAATCAAATAATCAAACAGGAGTGTTTGATTTACGTAACGCGACTCTTGTCGAGGATGTCTTTTATAATTGTGGTTCCAGATTCATCTTATAACTCAATCCCAAATTAAAGTATACCTACATAACACAAAAAACATCCTGTTAATTAATAATCAAACAAGAGTGTTTGATTTACGTAACACAATCACCCTTGATTGTGGTCCTTTCTAACATATCCTCGGCAGCATCTCACCCGTCAGCATATCCAAAATACGCTCACTGCCAATCTGTGTTTTTAATAACACTTTCCCTTTAGGTATCTCTATCACTTCGCCAATCATTTTACCATTTTTGCCGAGAAGATGAGATTTCAATATTAACGACGCTTTTTCAATGTTATCTGGTCCCACGATAAATACAACTTTACCCTCACTAGCCATATACAATGGATCAAACCCCAGTGGTTCACACAGTCCTCTTACAACTTCTCTTACAGGAATAGCATCTTCATAAATAAGAATACCAAAATTTCTTCCCCAAACAAATTCATTCAATGTTGTAGCTAAGCCACCTCTCGTAGGATCGCGCATAATCCGCAAATCAGGGATTTTTGAAACGAGTTCCGAAGTTAAATTGTAAACCGGCGCACAATCGCTTTCAATATCTATATTAATATTAAATTCATCGCGTGCTTTTATTATCGCTGCCTCATGATCCCCGATAAAACCACTCACAAAAACTTTATCACCAGGTTGAACCTTATCAAGACCAAGAACCACTCCCTTCGGTAAAATTCCCACACCTGCAGTATTTATGTAAATCCCATCGGCAGCGTCGTGCTCCACAACCTTGGTATCGCCTGTGACAATTGAAACCCCAATATCATCAGCAGTTTTTTTCATCGAAGCCACGATTTTTTCAAGAGTTATAATTTCCAATCCTTCTTCCAAAATCATCCCACATGATAGCCACAACGGTTTAGCGCCACAAACCGCCAAGTCATTCACTGTGCCTACAACCGATAATTTCCCAATATCTCCACCAGGGTAAAAAAGTGGTTTAACAACATGAGAATCTGTGGTGAAAACCAATTCACCTTTCATTTTTCCAAGAATAGCAGAATCACTAAGTGAGTTTAACTTCTCATTATTAAAATATTTGACAAATAAATTTCTTATTAAATCGTGAGTAAGTTTTCCACCACTGCCGTGAGCTTTAGTAATTCTATTATCCTTTTTCATTCCAATAATTCTAATTATTTAGTTAGTATTTTCTAATTTTAAATGAAACGTAATACGTTAAATGTGATTTTAAATCTAAACAATTTCAACAATTACTATTTAAAAATCATCATAAATATAAATAAAAATGCATAGACTTATCACATTATTCATTTGGATGAGCAATTTAACGTTATATAGATAAAAGAAGTACATCGAAGACTAATTTAGACAAAGCTTGTTGAGGCTTTTTATACACTGTTTTGTGAAATGGTATCATCGTTCAATCAGACTTTGTTTGTCCAATTTATTTCTATCTGTCTTTAATGGAGATTTGTAACCACCAACTTTCGTCAAATACAACTTTTTTCCTATATTTTAGCTCTTGTTGAACCATATATCCAAAAAGCATAATCATAATTACAATTGTTAAGAAGAACACAAAATCAATTTGATTAAATACTGTTCCATTAGAAATCAAGCCTATCGCTCCACTTGTACTATGTGCGAGTGCTATCAAAATGATTGATTCACACCACAAATAGAATAGTAAATTTGCAGTGAAAGCCATGAAAAGTAGCGCATGCATAATAGGAGTAACTCCGGCAGGGAAGAAGTGAAACTGGGCTAAATGATACAAAGCGAACGCCAGTGAAGTAAATATTAGACCTCTGATTAATCCAAAATTCTTTCTAAGAATTGGGAACATGAAAACCGCAAATAATGGGTAATACGTCACATGAAAGAGCAAAGCAGAGACATAATGAACAGCAAAATCTCTCATAGATATCCCACTACTCAAAACCACTTTTATTGATTCAAAATTAGCAAGTAAAACATAGAGTAAAAGAATAAGAACAACAAGAATCCAATTCTTACTTTTTGGCCAGAATGAGTAAGGAAGCTGCCACTTTTTTGCCAGCCAGAGTGGTAAAAAGAGACTGAAAATTGGAATGCCAATAAAACCGAAAAGCACCCCGGAAATTACCTCAAGAGTTTCGTTATTAGTAGAGAGGCTAATTTTCATCAGAATGTTAGCTAATAAAATTACCGCAACATAGATAAGGTAGATTGATAGTGCAATAAAAAGCTGTTTGTGTTTATCCTTCACTTTTTCCTCTCAAATATTTATTTAACTCTATGATCCCATTTTATATAGGTTCCACATAAAGGCGTTTTTCACTTCAACCAAATCCAACCGCCATTATGAAAAGTATGAAGATAGTAAGGTGGAACGTACTTGGCGACAAGTAGACACAAACCTGCCTGAGGGCAGGCGTGTTCTATTTTTAGGTAAATGTTACATTGATCGTCAATCGATGATAACCCTGCTATTAAATCTATTTAGGGTGTGTAATAGATTAAAGTTGTCACTCATGCTAATTTGTTAATTTGTCCAGAAACTCCGGGATAAAGTTACAATCCGGCAGCTGCCGGATGTCAAGGTTATATTATTACACACCCTTAGATTGATCTTTAATGACAGATGCAGCTGCTGCTATCATGCCAGCGATATCAGAAAGATTAGATGGAATAATAATTGAATTATTGGTTTTTGCAAGTTTTCCAAATTCGTTTAAATATTGTTCTGCAATACGCAGGTTTACTGCATTAATACCGCCCTTTTCATTTATTGCCAAAGCAATTTCCCTGATTCCCTGGGCAGTAGCATTAGCAACTTTCTTAATTTCTTCAGATCGTCCCTCTGCCTCATTGATCCTTTTCTGCTTTTCGCCTTCCGACCGGGCAATTGCTTCCTGTCTATCACCTTCTGCTCTATTTATTTTTGCCTGTCGGTCTCCTTCCGATTCTGCAATTGTTGCCCGTTTCTCACGTTCAGCTCTCATCTGCTTTTCCATAGCGTCTTTAATGCTTTGAGGAGGCACAATATTTTTCACCTCGTATCTCGTCACTTTGACTCCCCAGGGATCAGAAGCCTTATCAACTGCATCTACGATAACACTATTTATTGTCTCTCGCTCTTCAAAAGTCTTATCGAGATCCAATTTTCCTATTACACTTCTCATAGTTGTTTGTGCCAGTTGCGTAGATGCAAATTGGTAATTATTTATTCCGTAGGACGCTTTTTCTGGATCAACAACCTGCATGTACAGTATGCCATCAACTTCCACTGCAATATTATCCCTGGTTATACAAGATTGAGGATCGACGTCTATCGCTTGCTCTTTTAATGTATGTTTGTAAGCAACTTTATCAAGAAATGGAATGAGAACATGAAATCCTGCTTCAAGTGTAGTAGAATATTTACCCAATCGCTCAATAATGAATGCTACTTTTTGTGGCACGATTCTGATAGTTTTGAAAAATATTACAAATGCAAGAATTATTAAACCGATAAGAATAACAGTAAATGTAGTCATTACTTATCTCCTTTTTTTTCTAACTGTTTCACTTTAAGTGTTATACTTTCCTTTCCAATTATTTCAACGGGAGTTCCCTCTGGAATGCTTACATCTGCTTCTGCCTCCCAGTTCGTCCCATGGAATTCTACTTTTCCTCTGATGTTTGCCTCGATTTGCTTTGTTACTACTGCTTTCTGACCAACAAAATCTTCCAGGTGTTGTTCCAGATCGCGCTTTGCATCAATACGCCCCAGGAATATTCCTTTAAGCCATTTCCGCAAAGTAAGTAATAGGATGACAGAAGAAATTATAAATATTACCAGCTGTAGATTTAAAGAAATAGGTAATATCAAACAAATAAGCGCTACAATACAGGCTCCAACTCCAAAGAAAAAGATAATAAGACCCGGTAATACGAACTCCATCAGGAGCATTACAAGTCCTAATAAAAACCATATTAATTCCGGTTTCAAAAACTCTCTTATTGCTTCCATTTAACCTCCTTTCAATTTGTTTTCTGGGTAGCAATTTTAAAAGCCAAAAAGTGATTGAGTGTCATAAAACTTTTCACCAAAAGGCTTCTGTTGAGTGCATTTCAATTCTTCTATCATTAGCATATTAATTGGGAGTCAATTTAAAGGAGTAATATTGTAATGTCAAAGTCAAAATTACTGAAAATTTATCTATCTATATTTTTTTATACTTTACAGGCATATTCAGGATATTTTATATAATAGTCGTGGTTTTTAACTGTCTATATATAGGTTCCGAACCAGAGTTTCGTGCTACTACTAATATTTCTAATACGATAGTTTAGGGGACGCTCTTCGGACTAATCAATTTCATTCACTATTGTATCCGACTCTAATTTTAAAATAATCTACATATTCATTAAACTCAATTCCAAAGATTCTTTGAAATACTTTTTTATCATCTTTTTCTTCCAAAAGCTCAGTCATGTATTGAAGAAATTTCTCTTTCCCATAGTTTTGAATCAGATCCTCTACCAGGCAGGCAAACTCTGAATAGATAAACCAGTATTTATTTGGTAGTGGAAAATTTTTTGCCCCTTTTTTTCGTGATAATGTTCCCCATTCATCAGGATTTAGAAAATATCCCTTTCTGATTTTATCCAGTGTTTCTTCTTTGGTTAAATATCCATCTACACCCCTTTGATCTGCATTATATACAGCAATTCCTTCCAGTAGCCAACCTGGAAAGTGACATGAATGATAAAGTGACATGTTCTGAAATAACAATGAATGTGATAACTCGTGTTTTAAATAAACATCCATGTGAATTTTTCCTTCTTCAGATTCCTTTTTTGCTTTAGCCGATACAAAGATTCTTCCATATAGAGGAAAGGCGACAAAACGAGTTTTATGCCCGGTACGTCTTGTATATTCCTTATCTGAATTGAAAACAAATATTTTTGCTTTCTTCTTAAATTTCAGTTGATGAAAATCTTCAACTTCATTCATGAGACTGTCAATCGTTATACATTTTGAAACATTATTACTTTTGCGATAATAGATTACGGCTTTATTAAATTCTTTTTGCTCGAAACCTATAATAATTGGAGAGAAAGGGAAGAGTCGTCCCCATAAAAAAGAATAGATTATTATTGCTATTAATAATGAAACTGTTCCTATTATAATTTTCTTTTTAAGTATCATTCTTTGAATTTAATATATTTATTTTAGCTCCTTCTCAATTATATTCAGAAATCTTCTGTTTGAGATGTAATGGTCTGCTAAAAGTTTTCCATTGTATACCAAATTAAATGTGCCGTATATTGAAGGAGCATTTTGAATTTCTTTTGCACTCTTTAATTCCACTACTTTTAATTTCAAACCTTCTTTCTTCACGGTTTCGCCCAGTTCTTTAACAAATCTGGCAACCCAGGGGCATTGATTTGCATAAATAATATTCAATCCTTTATATTTGCTCAGTTGCTTTTCCCAATCCCTGAATTTTGGCAAAGGCACTAAATTCTTTAAGGTTTTAATCATCAATTCAAATGAAGATTTGGCTTTTGCCACAGACTTAAATCCATTTTTAAGAAAAAGATTTTTACCTGCCATGAATGGACCTTCACTTGTAACCACAGCAACACCATATTTCCCTTCCTTTTTTGCATCATTAATGCATTCTTTTACTAAGAGTGAACCATATCCCTTTCCTTTATACTTATTTGGAGAAATCCACATACAGTGTATGAACATATACCCTAAAGCATTAACTGCTCTCCACGCATACTTTCCTGGTATGTATTCAATAAAACCAACACATTTTCTTTCTTTTTCCAGATATAACAGTTTAATTTTCAGCCCCTCAGAAAAACGTTT
>JADHYC010000044.1 GCA_016782645.1 Fidelibacterota bacterium
GTAACAGGGTCAAGTTCAAAGAAAAAGCAAAAGCATTAGGACTTTTCAGAGTCTACACAGTTCAGATCGAAGCAGGCACTGATATTCTTCAACTTTGCAATGAACTCAACCGCAGCGAAAACGTTCAGTGGGCAGAGCCTGTCTATATCATCCCACAAGATGTAATCCCGAACGATCCTATGTATGGTCTTCAGACACAAATTCCTCAAATGCATATTCCGGAAGCCTGGGATGTTGTAAAAGGCGATTCAACTGTCCCAATAGGCATTATTGATTCAGGTGTGGATTGGAAACACTCTGATCTCAAGGATATAATATGGGTCAACCCCGGTGAAGACATTGACAGCAATGGCGTCATTACTGCAGCCGATTCTAATGGCGTTGATGACGATAACAATGGCTTTATTGATGACTTCATCGGCTGGGACTGGGTCGAAGGTGTAAATAATGCTGATCCAATAGAGGATGGTGATGTGCAAGATAATAACCCAATGGATGTCAATGGTCACGGCTCTCATTGCGCCGGATTAGCTGCTGCTGCTACAAACAATTCTGTTGGCATTGCAGGAGTTTCCTGGGGATGCTCAATAATGCCATTGCGAATCGGATGGCTGAATAATGAAGGTGATGGAATAGGCTATTCAACATGGATGTCTCAAGCATTTATTTATGCCGCAGATAACGGAGCAAAAGTGACAAGTTTAAGTTATGGGAATTCAGCAGTTGTTTTAGAAGGTGCAAGATATGCATTCATTAATGACGTAGCTGTGTTTACATCGGCAGGCAATGGAAACAATTCTATCTTTGATCCCTTATCACAAGTACCATGGGTGATGAATGTTGCAGCAGTGGACCCTTATGACGTAAAAGCCTGGTACTCAAACTTTGGCCCTGAAATTACAATCTCTGCTCCCGGTGGTGATCATAACCCCGGATTATGGAGTACGACACCTAACAATGAACCTAACGGAAATAGCTACTTTAACGCATACAGTGGCACATCAATGGCTTCTCCAGTCGCCGCAGGTCTAATTGGCTTGATCAGGTCGCAGCACCCTGAATGGTCTGTTGCCCAATCTTACTATCAACTCGCCGGAACAGCAGACGATTTAGATTCTAACAATCCAGCTTACGCAGGAATGCTCGGATACGGCAGAATAAACGGATACCGAGCAGTTACCGAAACAGTAACGCCGAAACCTAATTTGATGCTAAATTATGTGGAATTTTTTGATCCAGCTGGAAATAACAATGGCCTAGCCGAGCCCGGAGAGAATATAGAAATTGTCGCTCATATTGAAAACAGGTGGGCAGGCGCTTCAAATGTAACCGCTACAATTATCTCTAACGATGCAAGGATAAGTGTTATAACCGCAAGTGCACAATTTGATACCGTTTACGGACTTGAAGATTTTCCGACTGATAATAACAATTCAGACTCCCCTGTTATAATTCATATTGCAGACAACCTCCCTCCGGGAAATATTCCTATATCTCTCGTTATAGAAAATGCAGATTTCATTGATACGTTTAAAGTCGATATCCCGGTTCACACACTTGTCTTATTCGTAGATGACCACCTTGGCGGCGGCAACGGCGAAGACATGCCGATTTCCAAATACTATGAAGAAGCCTTTGACAATCTTGGAATAGCTTATGAGTATTGGTTAAATGAGGAGACAATTGATAGCTCATATATTATAAAATTCCCGATTGTTGTCTGGGACTGCGAATGGGCATTCCCATCTCTTACAGAATCAGATAGAAATGTTTTATCTTACTACTTAGAAAATGGCGGAAATCTTTTTATATCTGGGCAGGATATCGGTTGGGATTTATGTGATCTGACCGCAATGAATAATCAGTGTTATACGACAGGCGGCGAATCCAAGACATGGTATGAAACCTATCTGTCATCAATATATCTGTCAGACGGTGGCGGAAGTGGACCAATTTCCCCTTCGGATGATACAACCTATTTTAAGCTGCCCTCCTTTGATTTTATACAACCGGGAAGAGAAGATTTTTCCTATCCATCCGAAATTGAACCCACCAGTCAAGGTATTTCAGTTCTGACCTATAAAAATGGAACCTCAGCAGCAGTTGCATCAGAATATCCCTACAACACAATATATTTTGCATTTGGGGGTTGGGAAGCTATTTCAGATTCCACAATCCGACAAAATGCAATGCAACAGGTATTAAATCATTTCTCAAATATCAATGCCGAAGTTACATGGCTGAGCAATACGGAATTTAGAGGTCCTTTTCATATCGAAACACAACTTAATAATAACAAAAACATGATTCACACAGAATTATGGTACAGATATAATGAAGAGTCATGGACAACCATTGCGATGACAGACCAAGGTAATGGCTTATATACTACTGAATTACCAGCAATAACAACCGAATATGCTAACATTGAATACTTTGTATTTTTTAAAGCAGACGATGGAATGTATTATGTTAATTCGATACACCGGTTTTACGCTGGGCCTGACCAAACTCCACCATATGCTAATGATTATCTGCTCCCACATGATAATATAGACCAAACAGGACCTTATTATTGCTCTATAGAAATATTTGATGATATCAGTGTAGATACAAATAATGTAAAAGTACATTTTCTTGCACCAGGAATACCAGAAGATTCTTCTCTTATAGCTTTTGAATCCGAACATACCTGGTCAGGTGCATTTCAATTTAATACGCCAATTCCAGACAGTGATTCTGTTATGTATTACTTTACATTCAATGATAATGGCGCAACGACGACTCACTACAGCCGCCTTCCTGAACAAGGATATCTCTCTTTTAAAATTGTAAAACATGCAATATTGGATGACTTTGAAGAGGGGTTGTTTTTATGGAACAATGATGGCAATGTATGGCAAATTCTCACAAATGAATACCTTGTTCATTCCGGATCAAGCTGTTTAATATCAGGAAATGGAATATCTTACCCACCTAACTACCATACAAGTGTTGAACTAAAGCAGCCAATAAATCTGAAAACAAGAAACGCTGCCAGAATCCAATTTTGGGAAACCAATAAGCTCGAACAAAAGACCGATAGTACATTTTTCGAAATCAGGGAGGGAAATAGTGATTGGCAAACGCTACAAGTCTTTGCCAAAATTTGGAGTAGCTGGAAACCTTACCAATATGACCTGACCCCTTATTGCGGAGAAGAACATCAGCCTATATATATTCGTTTCAGGTTTAAATCGGATGCCAACACTATCTCAGATCCACGATTTGGTGTTAAGATCGACCTGCTGGAAATTCTGGTAGACGATGAAGTATCCATTGATGAAAACTTAAGTGTTACACCAGATAAATTCCGCTTACTGCCAGCCTTTCCTAATCCATTCAACGCAATGGTAACCATTAGCTATACTATTCCGTTTAAAGGAGAAGTAAGAATACATATCTTCGATTTATTAGGTAACGAAGTCTGTTCTTTTCAGCAATCACATCCTTTACCCGGAACTTATGGGTGGCAGTGGGAAGGTAAATCAATAACAGGTAAGTTAATGCCGTCTGGAATTTATTTTGTACAAGTGAAGTGCAATGATCAGATAGAGACCAGAAAGATTTTAATGATGAAATAATAACTATTCTCCATACACCAATAAATATAATTGAATCTATGGAAATATAATTTGGATAAAGACTTTAAAGCATATAACATAACAGTATTCACTTTTATCATTTTACTTTCTGTTCATCTTTTTTCCGGTTCGTTCGGAGCTGTTTCTGGTAAAGTCTATGATAAAAAAACCGGGGAGATGCTTGCTGGAGCAAATATTCTTATCCAAAACACCGCGATCGGTACGACTTCCGACGAATCGGGAAGATTTCTATTGACCCACCTTCCATCTGGAAAGTACACTATAGAGATTAATTTTATTGGATATCAAAAATATATCATTTCTGATGTAGTCGTTCAAGCTGACCACCGCTCGCGAGTCTCAGTTCCCCTCGAGCAGGAAGTAATAAAGGGAGAGTCAGTTATTGTTACAGCCAAACGTCTATTAATCCAGAAAGATATTACAGCTACCACGCATTTTATCTCTTCAGATAAACTTAAATCTATGCCCATCCAATCAATTGTCGAAGCTGTCGAACTCCAGCCGGGTGTTGCAGCGGGACATATTCGGGGTGGTAGAAAAAACGAAGTTGTCTACCTCATAGATGGTATACCAGTTATGGATGCCATATCGGGAGAAATCTCATCCATACTGGCGAAAGATGCAGTAAACGAAATGTCTGTTCAAACCGGAGGATTTAACGCCGAATATGGCAACGCAATGAGTGGTATCGTCAATCTATCCATGAAATCAGGACAGCAAGAACACGAATTATCCATTAGAACTATTGCCATTACCCATAAAAATGAAAATTTATTTAATCCAGAAGCAAATGAAAGTTATGGATTAGAAATTACCAACGGTGGTAAAATCTTCAAATCTTCTCACCGATACTTCCTATCTTTCAATTCCCTTTACAATGAATTTATTCGAATGAAGGAATCTTACGGGGAAAGAAAAGCTGTAAGGCTCGACCCAAAATCATTAAACTGGCATAGTGCGGTCAAATTATCCTCTGATCCATCCAGACCAATAAAACTAACCTTTCAGTCTTTATTATCCTATTGGGATTGGCGTGAGCATGAACAAAAATGGACTTTAAACAAAGATAAATTACCCTGGCAAGGTAAGCGTTCGATAAGAAATCATCTCGAATTACTGCATACTATAAATCCAAAACTCTATTATAGTTTTAAGATTGGACAGCTGCATCTGATGCGGCAGGTTTTCGGTAAAGATGTTTCAGATTTAAAACCTATAGAATTTCAAACAATGGATTACTATGGTCAAGAAATTGAAGATCCTTTCTCTTTTATTATAGACGGTGATTATCCCTGGTGGATGGATCATGAAGAAAAGCAGAACTTTTTGAAATTCGATTGCATTTATCAAATAAACCATTTCCACCAAATTAAGTCCGGGTTAGAGTTTATTCAATATTACCTTTATAAACAAAGTGTTATGCGCCATCAAATTACCTTTGGTGATGCAGCGTACTCCAGGTATTTTGTTCACAATGTAAACTATGAATACTCTCCCAGACGGAAAGCATTCTATATCCAGGATAAAATTGATTATGATGGATTAGTCGCAAATATAGGAATACGGTTAGACATTTTCGATCCAAGAGCATCACGTCCCGCACTTGAAGAAAAACAGATGTCTGATAGCACTATTTATAGCAGCACATGGGTAATAAACTACCAAAAAAAGAAGAAGGCTTCCATTAAATACCAGATTTCCCCAAGAATTGGGATCGCATTACCGGTTTCCGATGACAGCGAATTCAGAATAAATTATGGGCATTTCTTTCAACTGCCGCTATTTGACTATCTATATACTAATGCTGATTATACTATAGTACAGGGATTTACTCCTCTCGGTGATCCTGATCTAAAACCTGCAAAAACTATTGCAATTGAAGTTGGATATAAAAAAAGTTACCTTGATAAATATCTGTTGGATCTTACTATTTTCCAGAAAGACATGGTCAATCTGGTAGATGTTAATACTTATATCCATGAGGGTAGCTACTTTGAAGAGATGACCGGAATATCCGGATTAACGCGGTATGTAAATATAGCTTATTCTTTTTCAAAAGGAGCTGAAGTTCTATTCAAATTTTTCCCAACAAAAAAAACTAACGGATATATCAGTTATACTTTCATGTATGCAAGAGGAACAGCCAGTAGCGAATTCCACCAATTCGAATTACTCAGACAGGAATACGAAATGCCTCTAAAAACCGTAGAATATGATTTAAGCTGGGATCAGCGGCATACATTCATCGGGCATCTTGAACACACATTCTTTAAAAATCTACGCACCAGCCTCTTATATCGCTGGAACAGCCCATTACCCTACACTAGGGATAAAGGACTAACAACATACCCCAATAATGGAAGAATGTCTCCAACATCTACATTTGATCTCCGTATAGATAAGATCTTCAAGATAAATAAATCCGACTTCATTATCTATATAGAAGGACTAAATCTCTTCAATACTAAAAATATTCTATGGAAAGACAGACATGGAATCCCGGGCGGCTACTTGGGAGATCCTTCTGCCTACGATCAACAAAGAAGGGTAGGCTTTGGATTTTACTATGAAATTCAATAAATGTTAAAAATGAATGGTAAATTCTTCATAATCATTCTTTTATTATTTATTTTTGTTTCTTGTGGTTGGTTTGAGAGACAGGATCACGATATCACAAAACCTGAAATCCCTTCTTTTAAGGTACATGGTCATGTACGAAAAATATCTACTGGAAAAGGAATAAAAGATTTAGAACTACTACTCTATCAAGAAGAATCCTATGACGGCGCATGGATAGATCAAATTATTGTGTATACTGACGAAAATGGATATTTTGAATTTAACAAAGTTCCCAGAGGAAAATTCTATTTATATATCTATAAAGATAATGACGATTTATTAGATACAGTTGTTTTTGGGGTTATAAACTACGACGATAAGGAACTCAACATAGCTGTTCCATTGTAATTAGAATGGAATGCGAAGCGATGCTTCGCGCTACTACTTTGCTACTTAAACAAAAAAGGGGCAGGAATCCTGCCCCTAATCAAAACGCTGAATTGTCTATCCTATTTCAGAAAGATCATCTTACTTGTCTTAGTAAAGTCACCAGCTGTCATTCTGTAAAAATAGACTCCTGAAGAAACATCACAACCGGATGCATCTTTTCCATTCCATATTACCTGATAATGACCGGGCTGATAGGCTTTATTAGCCAGATCAACAATCTTCTGTCCTAACATGTTATATACAACTATCTTAACATCAGCTTTCTCAGGAACTGCAAACTCAATATTGGTAGTCGGGTTGAACGGATTCGGATAGTTTTGTGACAGATCAAACTCGGTTGGTAACGCCATTGTAACTTCATCAACCGATACTGAGTGAGGAATTCCAAACCAAAGTAATGACTGTGACTGGGGTGATTCATAGGCAAAACCCCACCAGGTGTAGGGCGTAGCATTAATTGATAATGGATCAAATCCCAGTAATACAACTTTATCATCACCAACGGTTCTATTCACTCCACACACTAATGGAGTTGCATCTGCAAGAGTATCAGTTGTCATGCACGCAAAAGTGTTACCATCATCAAGAATATCAAAAGCATCCAACCAGTTAGATACTTCTATCTCATAAACAGGATCGTACAGTAACGTGTCAGGAATAGCTGTATGAGCCGTGTACAGGGCACCGGTTAGAACATTTCCATCAACTGCTTCAATCGGGCTCGGAGCACCTGACCCAGAATGATAGTAATAGTTCACATCATTATAGCTGTGGGTTACACCAAGAACATCGTATTCAAAATCACCAGCTACGAAATCAAGATCAACCCAACCGGAAAGAGCGCCAAACCATTCATCTCCGCATAAGAAGTAATTCTTAGCGCCTTCTGCCAACCATGCTGTAATTAAACTACTATGATTCCAATTGGGACCATCAGTTGTAATTTCATATACAGTATTGTAAACAGATAACAGTTCTGCTGATAGTGCTTTTTCCCAGACATCATGATCAAAATCTATAACACCATAAGTTGCAAAATCACCTTTTCCGAAATAATATGCGCCAGGATATCCAGATGCTGAACCACCATTAAAGGCAACCAATACATCCGCAGTTGGTACAAAGCGTTCAAACTCTGCCGGACCTTCAATTGCATCAGGCCATGTTGTGACATCACCATCGGCAGTCGCCTCTATAAACCAGTAATATGTGCCCGGTTCGGTCACATCAGGAATCTGAGCTGAAAATGTATCTACAACGGCTGTCATACTTACTGATGTCCATGTTTCATAATCATCACTATATTTTACCACAGCAGTAATAGCATCACCATCCACATCAACTATCGTTGCGGATACATCATAAGGACCAGCTAAGACAGTTCCAGTAGGACCAGTAACATCATCTATATACGGTGGACTGGCTATATCAAAATAAGTAATTACTCCTTCAAGGAAAGAAGTAAAAGCATCCCAGGTCACAACACCCTCAGCTGTAGTATCAATAGCTGCATCCACCATAAAACCCATATATGCTGCTTTAAAATTAGTTCCTACTTTAACCGAGCCATAGGTATTACCATCAACAGCACCTTTGAAAACGACTGTTGCATTGGATGCATCAAAATAATCACCCCAGTTTGTGGTTCCATAAATGTTGTGATTAATAGTTAATCCTCCTAATGCTTGTGTGAATGGTGAATCCATCGAGGTAACATCCTGTCCATAAAATACAGTATCCGCCGTGGACACATTATCAACAGCAGGATCATTAGTACCACCAACAATTCCAAAATAATCATAAGCAAAATCGCCTGCTTCAAATACCGGAATCGCAGGTAAACCATGTCCATAGAACCAGTCTTGATCAACTAACAGTAAATTACCACCATTATCAAGGATGTTTCCATATCCGGGATCTGTCTCTGTAGTACAAGGAACCGTTGTTGTACCCCAACCGTAAACAATAATATTGGTAGGTCCAAAACCAACAACAGAAGCATCAATACCATTGTGTTCACCAACATCCCAGAATTCATAAACTAAACCATTTGCATCAGCAACAGTACAATATAAATCCAGATTAGCTTGGTCATCAGTTGCTCTATCAGCAACAATCAGAAGATCGGCATCCGGATATGCAGGTTCTGTTATTTCAAAGGATAGTGCTGGGAATGAACGACCGCTTAGACCAGCCAGATCGACGGCTCCAAAATAGTATTCATATTCATCGCCGGAGATTCCAGCAGGCACTTCAGCACTAAGTGTCCAGCCAACAGTATTGTCACCTGTAACGGTTGCTGCGATTGTATCTAAATCACCACCATTAAGAGAATAGATCAATTCCCCTGAAGCTATACCTTGTAAAGCAGGATCAAGTGCATTATCATTTGCACTTGCAGTAAGTGTAATGATATCTGTTCTGTAGGTATCATTCATCTGTTTAGCAGCAACTGTAGGGGGAGGATCTTCATAAAAGACCACTTCGCAGCGTACCATTGCCTCAATACCTACACTTACTCCGTAATGCGACCACTTCTCGTCACCATCCTGAACAGGCTCGTAAGACCATGTGCGTAAGTAATCACCGGGATTATCAGAATCAGCTAATAGCATTGGGGCATCGCCTGTTTTTTCCCAGTGAATCCAGAAAATGTCCCTTCCGACATCAATATCATAATCCCAAGCCGGAAAAATAAATCTTTCCCAGTCGCTTAAGGCTTGAATCTGAAGTTCAAAATACTCTTCTTCACCCATAAGGTTCGCTCCAAAAACAGCATCTACAGCAATAGAATCCGCATTTACAATAGTGTCAGGAGATACAGTACCTGCTGCCATTACATCCAGATTAATTGTACCACCACCTTGTGGAGCATGGAATATAAACTCAACAGCATAAAGAGAACATGCCGCCTGTGGAGACTGGAACCATATACCCCAATGATCACCCGCTGTTCCTCCACTCAAGTAGTATTCAGTGCTCTCATCATCATAGTTGAATAGCCAACCGTGGGGCAAAGCATCTTTGGCTTTTTCAAGTGGTACGATTTCACTACTTCCCGGATACAGATAACCGTGCTTCTTCGTCAGAGCGGGTTTTCTTGCTCTTTCGACAGAAATCGGAATAACATCACCCTCCGGGTCAACAAATGTTGCCTCATCAAATTCCTCGATAGGAACATTCTGACTGCCAGGAAGCGCAATGTTACTAATCCTCGGATGGACGTAACGTTGCCTCTCCAGCTGGGCAGATTCCCGTGTTTTCTCACCTGGTTTTGTAACGGCATCATCCACTCTGGCAAATGCCATCAAACCAAAAAGAAAAAACAGGATTACTGAAAAAATAAGTAACTTCTTCGCCATAATTTTCCTCCTTTTTTGGCTTTAATTGTTCGTTCTCTCTTCATTCAATCGCTAATATAACGATTGCATCTTATTCATCAAAGTATTTAGATATTTTCCATAGTCTTGAGCATTGATAAAATCTACATTAACTGCCTGGGTTAAATCGTCCAACAACATCGAAATATCATCCATTTCATCAGTGTTAATATAGATTACATTTCTACCATGAACAAATCTTTTTACCGGATAACTGTTAGCAGTTATATCGTCGTTTACCTGACCAATTTCCATTAAATTATAACTGTCATCTATTTCGATCTTTGCACTTACAATGGTTGTATCGTGTGGAGTAACATTTGTATCAATTTCAATCTCAACCGTTATAATGGCACTTATGTCGGTCATTTCGCTAAGATTATCATCAGAAGCTACTAAATTGGTAAACCAATCTGATTCAAAACGATCTATTATAGTATTTTGAACACCATAATATTTTTGATAATTCCAATACCCATTTAGAAGTAGTATTTTAATTTTATCTGTTGTCACCCGGCTATCATGAGTAAATACAAAACCTTGATCAGCTATGTCAAGATATAGTTCTGATTGAAGACATGATAAAGAATCAGAATTAAGCCCTGCATAGGAAAGTGCTTTCCCTGCATAAGATAAAATTTCGAGTTCAGTGTCTGTTTCATCAACTAAAGTCAGAAGTAGATCATATTTTGGTATAGCATTGCTGTAGTCAGATAGGCGATTCATAGACCAACCCAATCCAAGATATGCTTCTTTATAGAATACATCCCTATTAATAGCAGTTACAAACTGACTTTTAGCATCACTATAATCTCCCGCTTCATAGGCTTCCCATCCCTGTTCCACAAGGTATTCTACAGTTGGAGGTACCCCTGTAGGAATTTTAATATCATCTCCAGGTCTATCACATGAAAAGATAAATAAAAGTGATATTATTAAGATACATACCGATATGAATTCTATTTTTCGTACTTTTTTCATAATTCTCTCTCCTACCTATCGAACCAAAATCATTTTTTTTGTAGCAGTAAAGTGACCCGCCTTTATTGAATAATAGTATATACTACTTGATACTGTTTTACCGAAAGAATTCGTACCATCCCAGATGACAGAGTGATAACCAGCAGAATAACGGCAATCTTTTGCTATTTCGGAAACAAGCTTACCCAGGATATTATATATCTGAATAGTTACATTTGCATCCCTGGGCAGGTCAAACCGGATATTAGTGGACGGGTTGAAAGGATTCGGGTAATTTTGATGTAAAGCATATTCTCCAGGTAAAATTGACTGATCTACTACTTCAATACCCTTCTGGAGCTGAAAAATACCCAAATGATCTGCCTCTGCCTCTATAAAACCATCAGATGTTATCCGGGTTGGTATACTAATCCAACTTCCGTTTACATGTCTATATACTCCTACATACGGGCGATCCTCAAGTCTAATATTTGAAATATCAAAGGTAAAACGTACTACTGCCGACTTATTCAGTAAAAGCGCCTCCGGACTAACCTTGTATATTTTAGAAAGTGGTGTATTAGAGCATTCTGAATCTACAAAACAAAACTCAGAATTGAGCGATGACTTACTTAAACTCTCAGCGCTATACAATTCTGCCACCGGAGCAATAACCATTGTGTGTTTTCCCTGTACAGATTCTTCACTAAAAACAATTGAAAATTCTCCACTGCTGTGAACAATTGTCTTTGCAGCACTGCTTATTGAACTGACTGTTATGTCAGTGATATTAGAGATAGCATCGTTTCCGGAAACATCCTGACCAATTACTTTAATAGTGTAATCTCCATCTGCCGGAATTGTATATTCAGAATGATACATATAATACGCTGATGCAGTAGCCGTATGCTCCGAGGTCGAATCCTCATATATAAAGTCAGGATAAGTGTATTCATACGTGAAAGTATAATTCGATGCATCCTGTAGTAATTTCTCCATAGGAATAACTGTTGTGTCAATAGCACTGATAACAGAAACATCGCCACCGTCATCTATAAAAGCAGCATCACCTACGTCTTTATAAAGAGGTTCAAAAGATGTAATATATAGATCAAGAAGTTTCTCTTCCAAAGGATTCTGTGCTATTCCAACTTTTATACCACCGAAGGCATCAGGAGAAACAACATCATGTGAAAATACCAATTGTGTAACACCTGTACCGTCTCCAAAGTCAGCGATACAAATAAATGAGTAAGTTTTATAATTCTGAAGAGTATCTAAAAAGGGATAGATAGTTTCATTATCATCGCCTATTTCTATTTCATAAACGACAGAAGTCGTATCCGGCTTCTTACTACTATTCAAAAGCAAACCAACACGAAAACTACCATTATTAGCTCCATTGATCTTTAGTAACCGAAATTCTTCCAGTAACGTTATATATTGACCATTAAGAACTCTGGAAGACCATTGCGGCGCAGATAAAAGGTATGGCGGACTATCTTGATTATTCCTTCCCCAATAAATTGTTGTTGCATTTGTTACTGAGCCCATATCGTAATACGAAAAATTATAAATCGGATGATCAGGCATGGTCGATTTCTTTCTGGTTTCAATTACCGCAGTAATAGTTAAATCAAAAAATAAATCAGAAAAAGTAGCACCAAAATCGCTTAAAGCAGTATTAAAGGCATCAATACCTTGCTGACTTGAATTGCGTGCAATATCCAGAAGAATACCTACACCACCATCATCACCGGACTTGTATTTCTCTGCTGTGAAAAGAAGCAGCAGTTCTGAAAATTCTCTATCAAAATAGGGATTTGTAGATTCCCAGGATACAATGGAATTCTGGCATGGATACGTTAGTTTTGTAAATCCTTTAAAACCAACCGACTGATCAACATAACCCACCAGAATCTCAGATAACATTCCAAATCCCTCCGTTAGCCAAGTTTGTTCTTCCAGATCTCCAGTATATATAATAAGCCTGGTAAGAGTATTCGCCAGTGCCATCTCAACCTCAACTTGCGATTGACGACGAGCATCAATATAAAGCAAGTCTTTTCTCATTGTCGGTTCCTTAGAATACAAATTTTGCTCTAAAAAGAATCCATCAAATGTTAAATCTCCCAGACCGTCCAGCTCTCCCTCTTCATCGTCCCAATAATCTCTAATATCCATTAGAAATACTGTTACTTTTCCATTTCCATCAACATCGGAAACATCACCAAAAAGGGTGGTAATTTCCTCATAGATTCCAAGGGTATCGCCTCCGGGATTGACTCCAAGAGCAGATGCAGCTCCACTATAAAAGTAGTGAGTAGAATCTAAACCGGGAGTCTTATTTTCCCATACTTTCAGGACATCTGCAACGAGTGCCGAATCGACATAGACTGTTTCATCATTATAAAAACCACGCCATGTTTCCCATGAACCATCAGATATGCCATAACGAGTAAGTCCCCAGGATGTAGCAACATATACATTATCATTAACAAAAGCGATATCTCTTACATCAAGACTGTTTAATGTATCGGTGGTGTGAGCTTCAAGGTAATTTGTATGGTCCATCCCAAAATGTTTCCATGAATATTCACCCTGAAAACTGAAAATACCGTCTCCCGTTGCAATCCACTTTATGGAATTATTTACTTTAACTTTACGCACAGTATTCACCGTAAGTCCGGAATTCTTTCGCTCATAATTTGAATACGTTGTATCATTTACATAAAAGGCTAACCCCTTGTCTGTACATACCCATATCCCATCACTGGTTAAAGTTAAATCATTGACATCATCACTGATCAAATTGTGTAAAGAACTGATAACTTTCCATGTTACATCTAAATAACCAATACCTTTATCAGTTGCTAACCATGGATTCCCTGATGCATCCAGTTTAATATCTCTAATATCATTACTTACAGGGCTATCCAATGTATCAACAGAAGGATAATTTATCACTGAACTATCCGAATCATTCCATTTACACAGACCAAGAGCAGAACCAAACCAAACAGCATTACCACCAGCTTTCACAGCAGTCAATGGTAATGCATCACTTTCTTCAAAAACCAAAGTAAATACATCATTGTTGTATTTATACAAACCTTTAGAAGTAGTTATCCACAAAACACCCGTCGAAACATCATAAGATAAGCCTACAATATTCTGGTTCAAGCCATCTGACAAATCGGTAAATAATGTTCCATTATAATATGCAAGTCCGCTGGATGTACCAATATATAACCCTCTCTGACCATCTGGTTCTAAAGCGGTTAAATAGTTTGATGGTAAATCGTATGAAGTGTCAACAATGGAAGAATCCCACATCGTATTTTCAACAAAAATTTCAATAGTTTCGCCTATCCCCCTACAAGTAGCCCATGTATAATAATCTCCACTAAAAAAACCATACTCATGAGACAAAATTTTAAGGGGTTCACCTAAATCAGTAGAGTATGAGGGCTCAGCAAACAGACATAATAAAGCAATTGAAATTATGATAAATCCACAAAAACGAAATAATTTTCTCTTCACCGGTTTCCCTCCTGTTATCTATTAAAAGTAATTGAAAATGTATTAACATAATCCAACAGCCCATAATCAACCAGAGCATAATCCAGCTGAAATCCCTGAAATAGAATGCCTCCGCCAAATGTCAGACCTTTTATATCATGTCCGAAAGAATATCCTGTTCTGACAGCGAGCTCAATATTGGGAATATTATAAACATATTCTCCTGCAAGATTAAAAACCTCTACGTTATCGTTTGGATGTTCCAAAACAGTAAATACAGTTAGTTTGTGAGGACCGGCATTATATGGTTCCATTCCTATACCAACCTGGAAAGTCAAGGGCATATGATAGGTTCTGTACTTGTTTTTCGCAATCTTAGTCGGATCACTGAGGTCCATTACCGGTACTCCATTATCCCAATCTTGAAATGTACCACCGGGTCTGAGTTCTGGTCCGAAATTCTTGATATTCATACCAAGTGATAAACCTTTAAAATCGGTAAAATAGAGAACACCGACATCAGTACTCCAATTTTTTGCTTTAAATTCATCACCAGAGCCCAATCCGGCAGCAAGGTTTTCATGGATATATCTAAAATTGAAACCAATATTGAATCTATTGGTAATCATACGGGCATACGATATACCTAAAGCCATATCTGAAAATCGAAACATCTCACCTGTTCCGTATTGCTGATCAACTGTGGTCTCCTCCATATCTCCTGAGGAAAAATACACAAAATTGACCCCTACATTACCAATGCTCGGAATATTGTATACCGCAGAAGCAGCATCAAGATTCATACCCATATACAGCATAGTATGAGTATAAAAAGCAGAAATACCTTTTATACGAGCTAATCCGGCAGGATTGCAAAATACAGCGGAAGCATCATTTACTTTTACAATTAAGCCATTCCCAAGGGAAGCTCCTCTAGCGGTTACGGGAAATTTTAAAAATTGTGCTCCCGTAGTACCAACCTTTGCTAATTCATCTGACGTTTGAGCAAAAATTAATCCCACCGATAAGAGGAAAATTAACAGTATCGAAATCCTTAGTCCTCTCATATTTCTCTCCTAATCATTATCGAATTATTACAAATTTTCCTGTTGATTGTTCTTTCTCAGTCTCAACAACGTAAAGATACAAACCACTCATTGCATCCTGATTATTTCTAGAGACTATATCCCAGAATTCCGTTGATGAGCCATCAGTATGTTCTATTATTTTAACCAGATCACCCGACATAGAAAAAATTGAAATTTTACATGTTTTAGGTAAATTGATGAACATTATCTTCTCTTCATACCTCTCTTCGAATAATGCCGAGCCTTTATAAGGATTCGGAACAACTTTAATATCAAGATCGGAAAGCTTAGGATCTTCAGCCTCTACATAAAGCTTCTGTGGGGTAACAGCAAGAGGTGCACCCGACTCAGCATCTATCATAAAATTTGCACGAGCAGATTCTATTGAAGGTAGGTTCAGCTCCGGCTTATTTGGATCATAAGCAGTTACAACATAATAATAGGGTAAACCATTAACAGGTTTTTCATATTCAATCCCGAGAAAAACACCTCCCGCATCAACGAATGTATGCGTAATGGGATCTAAATCAATATATGCAATTGAATCACCTGTTTCATGATCAATCACTTTTATCTCTCCATCTATATCATCACAGGCATAAATAAGCTGCCATCCTTCCGTAGCGTATTTCGCACGGTAAATTTTATATCCTTCGAAGTCAACCCTTCCTAACATATCATCCAGGGTGATCTCAGCTTTATTATCCCAGGCTAATTTTGCACCCTGATCCAATGGGCTGTAAACAAGATTCGGCACAGGGGGAGGAACAGGAACTTTCCAGTGGTCTTCTTCATCAAAAGATGTTGGATTATACGGATTACCTGTTAGACTGCCTGAGTAATAGGCAACCATCGCATTATCCACATTCTCACGTATTCCTCTTAATCCCCAGCCAACTCCGGATGCATACACAAATTTTAACGTATCACCTTCTTTGAAATTATTAAATGGACCTGTAGTCAACAGGAAACGATAATCAAATTCCGGCGCTCCGATATCAAAGGGATGAGGCATGAATTTTTTCCCTTTCGCATCGGCATGTGTTGCTGCCATAAAATCATACTTCTGAATATCCGAACCTGGGTCTGAATTCCAGTTCCACCACATATGAGAATAAACAAGCAAAATATCATCAACAGGAACAGATTCAATCGGGTTCTTGACCATTAGTGGTGAATATAAAAGCCTGCCTCCAATATATCCCGGTACTCTCTGCGTAGCCTGCCTTTCCCCCGCATCGTACTCCGGAGTGGTTGGATCATCTCCATCATAAATGAACGACATATTTCTTGGCACACAATACCCATGAATAACTTCACCATTTATCTGAACCGGACTTCCTGCCACTGCATTGATAGTAGCCCCATCAGGTCCTTCCAGGTTTACAGTAGTCTGCCAGATAAGTTCAGGACCATCTGGATCAATAATAACAGTGTATTCATCAAAGAAACCATCCGGAGAATTTTTAGTTGGATCAAAATCAGGGTTCACAATATTCGGACTTGCATGGTATTGCAAACCATATTGTACACCATGCTCATCATATCCATCCAATTCTCCATTCTCATTCCAATCATAATTCTCTACCCAATCGCGCTCATCAGTATCACCATCATCACCATCATATCCATCAAAGGCAACCAAATCATCAATATGTGGGCTTGTTGGGTCTGCACCACCACCGACATCAGAATCAAAACACCAGGAAACAAACAAATCGTTTAATGTTCCCGGCCCCACGCCTGGTTCATTTACTACTGCAATCTCGAAAATAAGCAAATCATCCAGGTCTTTTACTGACCAGCCTAATCCCCTTTGAATAATTTTTACACCCAGGGGTTTATTATTGCCTCTGGTAAAATCATCAAATACTACATAACTATCCTGAAGTGATTTCATGCGTCCAGCTACAGGATTCACACCCGCCCAACCCAGCAGAAAATCATCAGGTGCAGGATATATCCATGGCTGCCACTCATCATCCTCATTTGGGTGCAGTTCATAATCTCCATAATCTGCATGACTAACCCATTTTTCACCTCCGACAATCGCTCCGATCCAGAATCTTCCTTCCCACTGATAATGTGTCCCACTTCCACCGGGCCATTCATAAGAAGGGTACCTGTCCGGAACTTCAGGATCACCATAAATACCATAATTCGAGGTGGCACTCCACAACTTACCGATATTATGAACTTTCATAACGTCTTCGACTGAAAATCCAGCTGGTTTTGTAAGTACTGGGCCCTTGTAAACCTTCTTTGATCTCGCCGAACTCTCACCGGAGAACATATATATTCCTATGAGAAGAGTAAAGAATAAATACCTCCAAACATTTTTTCTCATGCTAATACTCCTTGAATCATATAATCAATTAAATCTTAAAAATCCAATCCTATTCCAATACGAATAGTTCTGGCTTCACTATTATATCCCGGATTATTATATTTCCCACGTGCAGCGCTAAGAACTTCTTTATAATCATCTTTCCCGTCAACTGTACCATCTTTATTGGTATCACCATAAAGCTGATACCATTCAACATCCGCAATACCAGTAACATTTTTATGATTTGTAAGATTCTTTATCCATATAAATGCTGAAAGTGAAACAGGACCAATATCAAAACGCTTTTCAATAGACATATCAACGCTATACGTTGGCAGTCTTCTCTTTGTATTAATCTCAGTTTCACGGGTTCTTTGAGGCGGTGAATAGGGCAATCCACTCCCATATCTTAAGATAAAATTAGTGCTGAAATTCCTCAATAATTTAAGACCGAATGGTGCATCTTCCTTTCCGACTCTAAAATAGACATTTGAGTTGATAGTATGACGCTGATCCCAATCGAGGTAACTCTCTTCTTTAGGAACAATTGTTCCTGCCCAGATTAAACTATAATTCTGTCGAGCACTTGAACTTTTCCCAACAGCAATCGAGTAAGTATAATTTATATATCCACCAAAATAGTTACTTAATCGCTTATCAAGTGTTAGTTCAAATCCCTGGGTCTTTCCATAATCTATATTATACTGAATCGTATAATAGTTGCTTGCAGTGTAAAAATAGCGTCTTGTGTCAGTCAGACCTTTAATATCTTTATAAAATCCAACCGCCTTGATTTTCCAATTCAAACCCATCCTATGCTCAACACCGATCTCGTAGTAAATAGTGGTTTCAGGTTTAATATCTGGATTACCTACCATTGGAAAAGCGCCTGAAAAATCCCAGTTGATATTTCGGTACATATATGACATAATAGGGAGTTGAAACATTTTACCATAATTGAAATAGAACCGATCTCTCTCTGAAACTGGAAAAGCAATTCCCAGACGAGGGCTAAAGTAGTTTTTTGCCTTTACTTTTATAGGATCCAGTACTTCACCTCCAATAGTCTCATCCACGACGGGATTGTCAAGATCTTTAGGGTAATTATCCCAATTCGGATTAAAATAGTCATAACGAAATCCAAGATTGACTATAAATTCATCAAACTCCATTTTGTCTTCAGCAAACAGACCGTATGAATATGGTTGAATTGCCTTCTGCTCTTCTTCACCCCATCCTTCTCGCACACCAATATTTTGTCCATATACATTTCCACCTGATGCCAGATCAATATCATGATCAAATATATCCCAGATCTTTCCTTCCACTCCGAGTTGGAGATAGTGATTTTTATTTATTTGATTGTTGTATAATAACTTAGTCGAATAGGTAATTTTATCATCTTCATTCCAACGTAACCTGTAGTAACCGGCTCCTGTTCCATAAATAAAGAAACCGTCTCTGTCCTTCTCGCTGCCAAATGGACAATCTTCCCATGGCATAAATAGTCTACCAGGGTTACCCCCTGCAGCGATGTAATCCAGTGAATCCTGTCCAGTTAATTCGGACTCATCAATAATTCCATCATTATTGGCATCTGTGAACATATCAATACCAGGACCATCTAAAATGCCATTTCCATTTAAATCTTCATAATCCCATATTCCATTACCATTAAGGTCTTCATCTATATCCAATATACCATTTCCATTTTTATCCCACTCAATATCCAGAATTCCATTATGGTTGGCGTCTTCATTTATATTTTCCTTTATATTATATTTCATATAGGTTCTATATACACCAAATTGTAATTTTAAAAAACTCTTATTACTTATCGTATGATTCCATGCTCCGCTTACATTATAGCTATTTAAATCATATTCCCTGAGATGCTCGAGCATATCATATTTGGTTAATAAACCATCACGGTTTAGATCTTCTGTATCAAGTATTCCATTAAAATTGAGGTCTTCATTTTCTTCAAGGATACCATCCCCATTTACATCTTCTGTATTAAGTTGACCATCGCCATACCAGACATCAAGTGCGGACGGGTTTGATTCCAGAGGCTCGTATTGAGGTAATTTATCCTCGTCTGTTATTCTGGACCATAGATGGCTGTAACTTCCCTGTTTTCCGATAGCGTAGTTTCCTGATAATGTGACCTTGTCCCTTGAAAAAGGCAGAAATGCTAACTTGCCACTTAGAGTTGTACTATGGTCATAATTCTTAGGATACCGTCCTTCATCATTAAAAACCTCAGCTGCAAGATGAAATGTTGTCATCTTTCCTAAATACGGTAGCGGACCTCCGAACGAACATTCGAAATTCTTAAGCCTATGCATATCACTTATACCGGAAGTTGGTTTATAAGTACCATTTTCCTCATCAAACTCATAATCCTTGAAATCGCCAAAGTCACTGGTTTTATACTTCACTTTTCCGGTATAATAAGAACCACCTTCCTTCATAACTATATTAACGATACCTGATTGAGCATTGGAAAATTCTGCCGAAAATCCTGAAGTAATGATTGAAACCTCTTCAACTGCTAGCTCTGGAATGTCTGTATCAAAACCTCCTGTAATAGGATCCATTGTAGTGACACCATCAACCAGATAGACTACCTCACCGTTTCTCCCGCCTCTTGCATGACCGCCGACGAAACCAGCGGTTAAATTAACGATGCCTTCAATATCTTCTACCGGAATATTGGCAATCTCATCCGCTGTTACAATATTTCTACTTGCTGTTAGGTCCGGTTGTATAATTGGTCTCTTTGCTTCAACAACAACCCGTTCTCCTTCTAATACAGTCTGTTCAAGAGCAAAATCAATCTTTGTTGTCAAATCAGCCATTACTTGCACATTTTGTTGAAGTAAAATCTTATACCCGATAACCTCAGCTCGAACATTATATTTACCCGGTGGTATGTTCAGAATGAAGTAAGAGCCATCCATACCAGTAGCGGCTCCCATAAAAGTTCCTTCAATTACTATATTAGCACCTATTAAAGATTCGCCTGTTGAATTATCAGTAACCTTTCCTGAAATCTTTCCAGTATTTGCTGCAAATATTAAATAGGGACTTATAATAAAACATAAAAACATAAAAAGAAGAAATTTTTTCATTTTTCACTCCTGCAAATGTTTCATAACTATTTTAATTTTTAAATAAAACAGATCTTCACTCAAATTTAAAAACCCTATATTTTTACACCCGATTTAGGTAACTCTCACTTATATTTTCTTCTAAACACTCACTACAGGTAAATCTTAATAATATTAAGTTTCTTTGTCAAGCTTTTTAGTTATAGGAATTGTCCTAATAAAAAGTATACGATATTCAATTGTTATCAAAAAGCGTTACAATAAGTAAGATTCTCTATTCATAAGTCATCAGCATACAATGATGAAATGTAGCAGTAATAAGCAAATACAAAATCATAACCTGATTCAACTACCCCAATTTCGCCAATTTTTAATTATTATCCAAAACTTTGAAAAAGCCATCTATGCGTTTCATTGGGAGTTTAAGATAATCCATTCCAAAATCTTCTACACTTGGAGAGATACTTTCAATTAGTTCTGGTGGTACATTCCTCTGGGGTATTAAAAGATAAGGAAAAACCAAATATTTGCCCGGCAATATTTCATTCTTGTTCAATTCAAAATCATACTCCCATGTCTGTTTTGAGCTTATTAACAGAGCATCATGGTATAAAAAACATTTGGGACTATCAACAAATATGGTATTTCCCCGTGGGCTATCTAATGATTTGAAAATTATGCCTGTCCTGAAAAAACCATAATCAGGTCCAGGAAGATCATCTCTAAGAGATTCCACCACTAAGGTCTTATCGAAGGTTTCGATTTTCATATCCTTCAGGCCGTACTCTTTCACCTTCTCCTCTACATAAAGAGCTGCCTTGTGATATCCGCTGGATGACTCAATGCGGTGATATTGGGCTAAATGATTGACAAGCCACCAGGCCTTCTCTCCTGAAACCTGTTGAATGATCTCTTCTAAGAGTGAATCAGGCTTGAGCATAAAGAAGAGAAATATGAAAAAGTACAAATGCCAGTAGAAACCGACAAGTTTTTGGAATGCTATTTTTAATAAT
>JADHYC010000006.1 GCA_016782645.1 Fidelibacterota bacterium
GTTTCTTCCTGGATTCCACCAGAATCTGTAAGCACAAGTGCTGCCTCTTTCTGCAACTTTAAAAAATCCAAATAACCTAGTGGTTCTGTGATTTTAAGATTTGGAGTGTTTCTTAACTTTGTATCCAATCCAAACTCTCTGAGCATTTTTTTAGTGCGGGGATGTATTGGAAAAATTACAGGTGATTTTTTCTGTATCTCTGCTAATACCTCAAATATATTCTTAAAAACGCTGCTTTGATCAACATTCGACGGGCGATGAAGTGTAACAAGTACAAATTTTTTAGGTTCAAGGTCGAAATCCGCTAGAGTATCGAATTCCTCAATACGACGTAAATAGTAATTAAGCGAATCTATCATAGTATTTCCCACAAAAAATATCTTCTCCTGTGGAATTCCTTCACTTTTCAAATTTACATCTGCTTCTCTACAGGTAGTAAAAAGATAATCTGAAATATTGTCAGTAACAATTCTATTAATCTCCTCTGGCATAGACCAATCGCGACTTCTTAAACCCGCTTCTATATGCCCCGCTTTTATATGTAATTTAACTGCTACTAAAGAACAAGCTACCGTTGAATTAACATCACCTGCTACTAGTACAAGGTCAGGTCTATCTTCCAATACCGCTTTTTCATATTTAATCATAATTTTCCCAGTCTGCTCACCGTGCAATCCTGAACCTACTCCAAGGTATATGTCCGGTTTCGGTAATTCCAGTTCTTTAAAAAAAATGTGAAACATCCTATCATCATAATGCTGTCCTGTATGTATAAGTCTGCAATGAAATATTTCTGGAAATTTTTTCATAGCACAATAAATTGGTGCCGCTTTCATGTAATTAGGACGAGCTCCGACAATCAAGTCAATCTTCATTTAAATCCTCTCACCTTCAGACATAATACACACAAGTTTACTATAAAGAAACGGCGAAATATAATCATAATACTCTTCGATTTGAAGGAAACAATTCTTAGTTGTACCTCTTACTGCATAAAAAATAAAAAATTATCAGTATGCGTATCGTCTCGAATAGGACTTTATGATAGACATTTCCTTGAGATAAGTCAGAGTAAAGATGAAATAAGAGAAAAGTAGTTGCAATTTAAAATATTTTCCACTTTAAATCTAGATAGCAACCCATAGTAAAAACTAAGTTGGTGCGATTTCCACTCATATGACAATAATTGCGAATGCTTTGATAATTAGCAGAAGCAAATAAATATTTATGATAAGTTGGTATCCACTGAATCTCAAATCCTAAATTTATTGTGTACTCTATTACTCCAGTAGGAAATGTTTCATTATAGCCTTCTTCAATTGTAAAATCCATCCACGGCTGATCCCATGATTTGTCCATTTCACCTTCACCACGACGGATATAATCGAGCTCCAAAGCAACTTGCCAGTTGTGTAAATATTTTTTAAGACGACAATTCCAGCGATCGAGATCACTGCCAAGGGGGTAACCAATAGGCTCATTTCTGTGTATATAAAATTCATATCTGTTAGGAGTTTTATAAGTCCTATTAGTTATTGCAGCATACTCACAACCAAAGTAAAGTCCTTCGATGCCAAACGGATCAGCAAAGTCTGCTCCTAGTATACAACCCAGTTCATTAGGTTCAAGGTCACCGGGCTCTTTCTTGTCGAGCTGAATATCATCAATTAAAAACTCTCCATAAGCCGACCAGCCTTTACCAAGATATCGGAAATCTATGGTACCCAGTGTATTCCCTGAAAAACCGGGTCCATTCATCTGCTCAGCATGAAAAAACAGAAAGGGATTTATATAGGCAAATTCCAACTCCTGGTTAATGCCACCATACAAGACTAATTCGGTAATAGCAACTTGAAATCTTGATAAGTAAATTCCTAAACGATGCGATGATAAATACCTCCTTGAAAAATTGATTGGATCAAGTTTGGCAATCACTGATTGAAAAGAAAAATTTTTAAGTAAAAACTCTAACCTGAAATTATCCAATGGACGACATGCATTAGAAAAAAGAAGCGCACCTTTTCTACCAGGTCCGTTGACAATATAACTCCGCCCTGCTAACACCCTTGCATATTCTGTATTCCATCTTAAATATGCCTGTTCTGAATATCCAGATAATCCTCTCCATTCATTTCCAATATAATCTGGATTTTCAGTTGCATGTGGATCAACAGTCATTATATTAACAATACTTAAACCATGCGGTATAGAAACCATTCCAAAAGTTCTCAATTGAGGAAATAGGTCTAACTCTTTCCCTATCTTAACTGAAATATCAAAAATAGAGCCCAAATGTAGATATGAGTCTTTACTTTCCTTCAATGACAAACTTCTTAAAACCTTATTCTTCAGTGTTGAAAATCTATCTGAATCACTACATATATAAGATTTTTTAATTCTATTGAATATATCAATCTGGCTTTTACTACAGTGTTTAAATTTATCTAATTTGCATTCGGCATTTATAACTTCAAACAATTCAATATCTGTAATTGGAATCTGGCTTAAATTAAGTTCCTGTAAAAATCCAAAGGTCTGTAAATAACGCAAATCCTCATATACTTTTTCATAGGGTGAGATATAATACTGGGTGCGCAACGGTGAAGGAACTATAAGAATAAATATTGAAGATAAAAGAATTAACAGAAAGAAAAACGAACTGTCTCTTGGCTTATTTATCAGAACTTTACCTTTATATATTATTTGTCACCATAACTTCTTGGAATTTATAGAAGTTCAAGTATTATTGCAAAATTCAAATTGTATGCAGACAGGACTTATATAGAAAGTAAATACCGAATAAAGGAAAGTGATTTCTCATAAATCTTGTAAGAAAATGGATGATTTACATATAATAAAGCTAGGGTTTAGCTACAAATTGTATTGGAAACAATTATAAGCAAATGTTCGTGATTAAAATAAGAGAAACATCCAGTAATGAAAAAAGTTACTAAAAAATCCGAAGAGTAAATATTTTCATTAAAAATAAATAAATTGCAACAACTCAAGTATTTGAAAATTCTACTAATTAAACAAGACTACTCATTGCTGCAAATTTAACTGTTCAGTATACAATATCAGTATATAGCTTGCTTTATAATCTGAGTTACATGTTCTGACAGGCAGATATAATTGGAATGAAATAAATGGAATAAACAATAAAATGTATAATTGAATCAGTGCTAATTTGTAAAAAAAATTTAAAGAAAAACACACATTCAGAGTAACTCTAATAATACTATTTAACACATTGATTATAAAGATGTTAAAGCGTATTTGAAAAATATAAGTATGATATAATTTTAAAAAAAACTAAAAATAGTGTTTGACATATTAAAACAATATCTATATATTTCTGCGTAATTATGCGAGTTGGACCTTAAAGTAAAATATCTGGGAGGATATTATGAGATTTAGAGACTTTTTGCCGATTTCTTTTGTCGCCTTAATTTTTCTCGTTTTTATTACCGCACCTGCCTCCTATGCGCAGGAAGAAGTACTGCCCGATACTTTAGAGGTAGAGGAAGAAATAATTTTGGAAGAAGAGATATTCGAAGAAGAAGCTATTCCTGAAGAAGAGATTTTCGAGGAAGAGTTCATTCCAGAAGAAGAAATTATTGAAGAAGAAGTCGCTCCTGAAGAGGAAGAAGTTGTTGAAGAAGAAGCGGTTGAGGAAGTCGTGGAAGAACCCTCTATGTTCAAACCGGGTTGGACGGCAAAAGTCTATGTAAACTTCGGAGCCATTGAACCCTGGGGCGATCCGGGTACAGGCGCATTATTTGACATGGGTTTCAAAGGTCAGTTAGGGGCTCAGCTGAATATTGCCAACTGGTTATCCCTTCCTACTGTTTTAAAACCTCTAACAGCAGAAGTAATGGCAGGTTATACAATGTTTAATATTAAAAGTGATTACACAGGTTCATATGAAGAAGGCAAAACTAATGTAATTTCTTTCCTGGCACTTGGACGTTATGACCTGACAGATCTGATTTTACAGTTGATTGGCTTTGAATACCCCGCCCTCGGAATTTTTGGCGTTGCCGGCTTTCAATACAATATGCAGTCATGGGATTTCCCGAACTGGACACGTGAATTTGATTCTGCTTCATCCTTTGGACTAAACCTAGGCATTGGCGTTAAATACAATTTAATGCAAATGGTTGGTAAACCAGTAGAAATTGATCTAAGATTCACCCAAGGCGTTTTTATTATGGGTGATGTCAAAGACCAGGACGGCGAACCATTTTATCCTAATGATGATTATAATCATACTGAAAACGGAATATTAATAGGTATTGCTTACCCGTTTTAATTTTCTCAATCAAAAAATTATTATAAAAGAAAAAGTCCCGATTTATCGGGACTTTTTTATTAATATACCCTTATTCGACACAAGATAAAATACTATCTACTGCCCAAAAAAAATTTTAACTACTGATTAATCTTTTTACTTCTTATCAAAAACGGGTGCGAATAATCCTGTTTAATACCTGTCGGTTTTACATGTCTAATATCATAAGCAAGATTGATAGAATCTCTGGCATCCTCAATTCCAAATCCTTTGCCACTTAAAATTTTACTGTAGATGATAGTATGCAAATCAGTGAAACCACCAGAAAATTCAACCTCATTACCATCAACATTAATAGAACGAAAAGTAGGTTTACCGCTTTTTATGGCTTTCTCCGGTAAATCATTTTTATCTAATGACAGAAACCACCTCACATTTGCATTCTCCAACTTAAAAAATCCGCCAACCTTTTTTTTATCGGCATAATGAACTTCTGAATGTTCAACTTTACCGAATATCCAGATCAACATATCAAAAAAATGAATACCTATATTTGTGGCAACTCCTCCTGATTTTTCAAGGTTACCCTTCCATGAGTAGAAATACCAATTTCCACGAGAAGTTATATAAGTAAGATCAATATTGTGTTTAATTCTAGAAGATTCTCCATCAATTTTTTCTTTCAATGCAATAATTGATGGATGGGTTCTTAGCTGCAAAATATTATAAATTCGCTTTCCTGATTCTTCTTCCAATTCTGCCAATGCATCCAAATTCCAGGGATTTAATACTAATGGTTTTTCACAAATAGCATCTGCTCCAATCCTCAAAGCAAAACGTATATGTGCATCATGTAAAAAATTAGGTGAACAAATACTCACATAGTCTATTTTTTTTCCTTCAGCCAGTCGCCGTAGTTTTTCAGCATGACGGTCAAATCTCTCAAACTCTTTGAAAAAATCCACATCATCAAAGTAGCGATCCAAAATCCCTACTGAATCAAATGGATCCGTTGCTGCTACAAGTTTATTCCCTGTATCTTTAATTGCCTTCATATGGCGGGGAGCGATATAACCGGCAGCTCCTATTAGTGCAAAATTTTTTGGCATATTTATGACCTCAAATTTAATATTAAGGGAATTTTTAAATGTATATGATATGCTGTAAAAATCCTTCTGATATAAGGGAACAATAAATATTTCAACCTATAGTTTCCTTAAGAATTAATTTCTTATCCTCGATTTCGTAAACTAATCCGCACTTTGGGCACTTTACTTTTTTTTCAAACTCGGGTGAAATTTCGCCGCACTCACACACCCAGCCTTTTTGTTTTGCAGGTACTCCAACCATTAATGCATAATCCAGAACATCCTTTGTAATTACGGCACCAGCTCCTATAAAAGCATGTTTGCCTATCGTAGTCCCACAAATTATAGTTGCATTAGCACCGATTGATGCACCCTCTCTGACTAAAGTTTTATGATAAAATTCAGACCCTTTTTGCGGATACTTACACCTCGGATCAATAACATTAGTGAAAACCATCGAAGGTCCACAGAAAACATAATCTTCCAGAGTAACGCCCTCATATACAGACACATTGTTCTGTATCTTTACATAATTTCCTATGCTAACATTACTACCAATATTAACATTCTGTCCAATGACACAGTTTTTCCCAATCTTTGCTCCTGATTGGATATGTGAAAAGTGCCAGATTTTAGTTCCATCACCAATTTCAACATTATCGTCGATATAGGAACTTTTGTGTATAAAGTATTTGTTGTCTTTAGCCATAAGTACTCCAGTATATTAATTTATTTAAAGTACTCTCAAGAATTGAGAAATAATAATTAAGAAAATTTTATCAAAATCACTTTTTTATAGATCTTGAATATATTGGACCAAATATCTTACAAATTTCACCAATTTCGGAAAGTAAAAACTCTCTGCAAGTATTATTGCCAATATTTAGTTTATCAATAATTTTTAACCAATAGGCTGTTTCATTTGCTTCTCTAAGCGAAATTCTGATCCTATTAATAAATTCTTTATATGTAGCAGTTTGCGATTCCTCATAATTAGCACCTATTGATGTTGCGGATTTTGAAAGTTGATATCGAAACATATCAAATTCACGTTTACTGAGAAACGAATTTATAAACTTCATAATATAAACTGAAAAATTTAACAGTCGCTCTCTAAGATTTTTCTCATACTTCTGTTTTATCTCTTTTATTATAGGAATAATTTTTCCTTTCATACTTGAAATATTTTAGTTCTTAATTCTTACCAGAACTTAATAGTATTTATCTATAAAACTCTTCGATCTTCTCAATTACATAATCCTGCATCTCGGTTGTCAACTCCGGATAAATTGGTAATGCAATAGTTCTTTGAGCTGCCTGTTCGCTATTAGGAAAATCTCCTTCCCTATATCCCAAATATCTAAAGCACTCCTGCTCATGAAACGGAACCGGATAATAAACTTCATGTCCAATATTATTTTCTTTCAAAAACGTCCTCAATTCAGCTCTTTTTTCAGGAACTGAAATTACATATTGGTTATAAATGTGATATTCTCTTTTATATGCAATAAAGGGGTTTTTAATTACCTCAACATTTAAATTTTCGTCATAATATTTCGCATTTTTCTGTCTACTATTATGCCAATCATCTAAATACTTCAATTTTATTAATAACACTGCAGCTTGAACCGAATCCAATCTAAAATTTCCACCTATCATAGAATGATAATATTTCGGATGAGAACCATGATTACGCAAATTAATTAATATTTGTGATAATTTCTCATCATTAGTAACTACCATCCCTCCATCACCAATTCCACCAAGATTTTTACTGGGAAAAAATGAGAAGCAGCCTAAAACTCCCATACTCCCTGCTTTTTTTATCCCTTTAAAAGAAGGATAACGAGATCCTATTGCCTGTGCAGCGTCCTCAACCAACGGAATACTGTACTCATTTGTAATTTTAAGTATAGAATCCATATCTGCACACTGTCCATAGAGATGAACTGGAATAATAGCCCTGACTTTATCGACTTTATCCTTATTCTCACGAACCCATTTTTTCAGTTTAACCGGATCCATATTGTAAGTATCAGGATCAATATCAACGAATACCGGAACGGCACGCAATCTCGCTATCACTCCGGCAGTAGCAAAAAATGAATAGGGTGTCGTAATAACCAGATTATCAGGTTGAATATTCAACGCCATTAGTGAAATCAAAAGCGCATCAGTCCCAGAGGACACACCAATCCCGAAAGAAGTACCGCAATAATCGGCTATTTTTTCTTCTAATTCAGCAACTCTTGGACCCATTATATATTTTGTAGACTCAATTACTTCATCAACCGCTGGTTTAACTTCATCACGAATCGTGTCAAGTTGTGCTTTCAGATCAAGTAGAGGAACTTTCATAATTTTTCTCCTATTCTTATCGTCTCAAGTAATAAAACAATTTATAATATTCTCTTTACAGCCTCGCTAATTCAGTCACAATTGCCAACAAAATCGATTTCTAACAAAGTTAATATATATACGGATATATTTCTATGTGAATAGATTCTTTTTTTGAGTTATCCAACCCTCTGATAAACAAATTAATCAACATTAAATAATCCTTCTTTATTTGTACAATACTTGAAGAACCGAGTGTAACGCTTTAAAATCAGTATTAAACTCAAGATCGTAGCAATTAATTATTTTACTTAGCCGCGATAAGAATTCTAAATTCTCCCGTGAAAGTTCTGGATTGGAATTCAAATAGGCTAAGGATAACAATCGCTCAAATCCATCAATAGCTTTCACTACTTTTACTTTATTAAATTTACTGGGCTAAATAAAACAAATCGCTGTTAGCTTTCTCTATTTGCACATCAAACTCTTCAACTATTTTCTCAATTATCTCCTCATTCGATTGTTTTCCATCAAGTAGCGGCCATATAAAGTTTCCCACTTCATTCAATCGAAAGTAAAATCCTGTTTCAATATTTATCAAAAGATTTTCATCATCGAATTGTTTCAATTCAACATTACCTGAATGTTTATAAAACTCCATTACGGACCCTTTCTATTTATTTTACATGATGAATTAATTCCAAAATAGCTTTAGTTCGCAATTTCAGATAATCACTCCAATCAGGCATTATACTTTTATTAACATAAAAATCTCGTATCGCATCTTTCGGTGGGAATAATTGCCTTAATAAATAACGAACTTTCTGTAGAAAAGAGGGTAAATAGATCAATGGTAAAATAATCCTTCCAATTGATGGAGAATACGGTAATACTCCTCTTAACATAGAATCTTTATTAATTATTCTGTGTCTCTTCAGTGAATGATATTTTTTTTCATCCAATATATCAGCATTTCCTGGAATTCTGCCAAAGAGGTCTCTGGAAATATTTAAAAATACATTCCACATTTTTACCAGATTATACTTAATAATCAATTTTCCTAGCTTGTCAAAATCCATATCATCTGATAAAATTTCATAAACATCAATTATCCAAATTAACTTAAAATAGTAGTGTTTAAATGCATGATATAATAAATATACAGTGGTGTATTCTTTATTAAAAGTTCTAAACTTACTCTCATTTATTTCAACATCTCTTGAATTATTCCAAAACTCCATAAGGTCAAATTGAAACGGATGCAGTTTCCCACTTAAATTCAAATGCACATCAACAGCAAGAATAGAAGGTTTTTTCCGAATATAGTGCCGGGCAAAAGAATATTTCTTAATAATTTCGGTAGGAAAGGCTGAATATAAATCTTCACATATAAAATATCCATTTTGCAAAAGCAATTCATTTACAATTTCTAGTGAATCAGGTAAGATTAAAATATCCAGATCACCGAATGTTCGTAGATAAGGCTCCTCATAAATCTCAAATGCTAACGCAATTCCTTTTAATAATCGATAGTCTATTCCTGCATTACTTACCTGCTGGTCAAACTCTATTAAAAAATTTTCATATACCATTAATCTTGTAGTATTAAAAATTGAATAATTTTTTGCTTTACTAAAAAAATCTTGAGATAAAGAAGGGAATGACTTTCTAAAAATATCTCTAAAATAATAAAAAAAAGGCAGAACCTGATGATATAAACAGGTCTGGTAGAGCTTTTCCTCATCGATTTTCACATTAGCATATAGATCGGGTTCAAAATCCGAGTTACCACCAATTAATCTACAGAGTTGAAGTAATACATGCTTTTCTATATCCATTGTTATTAAAATATAGGAAGATTTATTTTTGAGGAAAAGGTATATTTATTTTCAAGAAACTCTATTTATCACAAGAGATGTATTTCCCTTCTATTCACTGGCAATGACTTTCCCCATTTGTGTCATGGCGAGCAAAGTGAAGAAATCCCCTACGACTTATTGTATTGCCTTATTCTGTCATTGCGTTTTCCAAAGCCAATAAAAATTTTACCATATAATCCAAATACAATCGCTTTCAGAAAGGTATTATTTCCGTTAATTTTTTTCGATAGAGGAGAAATCTCCGCATTACCATCTATTTCAGCAACTATACCCAAGATTTTATTAGATCGAATAATCCAGGCAAATAGATTATTATCTTCTTTTTCCAAATAATATTTTAACCTTCCAATATAAAAATTGTACAAAACACGATGGCAAATAATATGTTTATCCCTTATAAAGACCATAATTTCATTAGTAGTAATTTTCTGATTATATGATTGTGATGGTTTAATTAATAGTAAATCTCCCGGCTTAATAGTCGGAAGCATACTATTTCCAGTTGCTTTAATTCTGAACGACTTTTTCGATTCTCTTAAAAGACTAAATACATTCTTCAAAATTATACAATCAGAAATTTATATTAGTAGTATAATTTATCTTATTTCTAAAATTCATCACATAAGAAAATACTACTTCATCTTCTAAAAATTTATCAAAACTGCCATAATTACTTTTAATATGAGTAATATTGTAAGATTTTCTCATCCCCTTTATCCGATCAAATGATTTTGGTAATGCTGGCTTTTCCCAACTCACTTTCCTGCAGATAAAATCCATTACCTTCTCAATGTCTTCTCTTTCATTATTAGGATCATACCATTGACATTGAAATCCACGAATTAAGTTATGCCGTGATTGAACCTGACCATTACTTCCACAAATTTTCACTTTTCTTAAAACAGAAATGATATCTCTCTGCAGTTCATTCTCAAATTCTTTTGTATCGATTTTTTTAACCGAATTAACTAAAAAATCTGAGGAGAGATAATTGTTAATCCAATCCCTTACATTCGATTTAAATCGGTGATTCTGCCCGTTTATATAAGATGAATCTGCTAACCAAATTAACATCTCACCATCAGAACTCAATACGTCAATATCAAAGAGCCAGGTTAAGAAATGCACTGTTCCTAAAGGATATTTTCTTCTAAAATTCTTTAGATTAATTCCCCTTATAAAATTAGGATTTAACGACAAGCAGTGGTAAGGTAAAATATCGCTAGAATCTAATTCCAATATATGATGCCCGATACTTGGAATACTCGGGTGATAAATATCCAGATCTATTGCAACGAACTTTCCTTCTAATATTTTTCGTTTAAAATCCTCAATGTCTTTAGAACACCAAAGATTTGAGTAATCATAGACCCCCACAATGTTCCAGCCAAATTTCGTTTTTAACAGTACTGCTGAAAGTAACGAGTCCAGATCATTTCCAATGATCATCCCTTCTATTTCATCAGGCTTAGCAAAAGGAAAAAATTCGGCTTGAATTTTCGCTTTATCTCTACAATTCGTTCTATATAAAATTGCCATATATCCCGTTTAAGACACTATCTTAAAACAGCTTTAGCGATTCTTGATCTTCATTTTTATCACTTGATTTCAAACGATATACATTCCGTTCCAATCTCTCTTTAGCAAACTCACAATATCCTTTAATAATTTCAAATCCTATATATTTTCTGTTTCGCATTTTACTAACAACCGCTACTTGCCCTGAACCTAAAAATGGATCCAGAACTATATCACTTTCTTCAGTAGAATAACATAAGATTTTTTCAATTATCTCGGATGGTAACTTTGTCGGCGTTTTTTGATCTCCAGTCCAATATTCTCTCTTAATAATCCAGACATCTTCCTTATCCCCGTAATGCAGGCTTCTACCTTTTTCATCTCTTGCTTCTTTTGAAAACCGAGAATATGGGAAAAACTTCCTCTCTTTATCATTTTTACATACATAAAGACAATGATAGTGCGAATTTACAAATCTTCTTTTTGTTACAACTCCAAATTGATACTTCCAAATAATATGGTTAACAGTGATAAAACCAATTTCATCAAGTACGACCAGAACATCTTTAAGATTATTCCAGCCTGAAAACAGATACATGCTGCCGGATTCCTTCAAAATGCGAAATGCTTCATTTATCCAATTGTATGTGAATTGATAATAATTCTCCTGAGAAATCTCATTATATCCTTCTAAAACCCGTGATGAAGTTCTATTATAATTAGAACGCTTCGCTTTAAAATCAATTGCAAATGGAGGGTCAGTAATGATCAAATCTATCAAACCATCACCTATAGATTTCATCCCATCTATACAATCCATATTATAAATTTCATTATACTTTAGATTTCCCATTTTCCCCTAATTTTAATATATAGTCTTATCCTCTACTATCCTAAAAACAACAGAACCACTACTGTAGAAATCTACCGGAAATTATTAATGAGTTGTATTAATTCCCTACTTGCTCCTTTTTTCTCATTATCAGCCAACGGTGGATATCTTCGGCACATGACTGCTGGGATAAGTAGACTAATCAATCAAAAATTTTTAATACTCCTCGAATATTTACGAGTTGTATTATCCAAAGGATTCCTGTGTGAAAAAAAGTCTCCAAATGATAAATTCGGTACAACATATATTAAAGTGTTAGATACTAACATCCCTGCCTGCCGGCAAGACTGGGATGGCAGGTCAAACAGGAATATATTGTATGAAATTGTTATAGAAATTGCTTTTTTAAGTAGATTCACTTATTTAATACAGAAAATCACGCTCTTCTTCTTCTGCCTCGTCTTTTTCTTTTTCCCTCATCACCATAGTAATAGTGATAATGATAATAATAATAATAGGAATCATAACCATAACCAGCGGAGACATTTACACCATTAAGTGCAGCTCCAATAACATTGCACTTTACCCTGGAAAGCAATTCAATTGCCCGTTGAAGCGCACGGGTATCAGTACCACCAGCTCTAACTACCAGCAAAAGACCATCCGCAACTTTGGATAAAATGCTTGCATCCGTGACCGCTATAACAGGAGGAGAATCTATTAATACAATATCAAATTCATTTTTCATCTTTTCCAGTAAATTCTTCAATCTCTGAGATGCAAGTAGTTCTGACGGATTTGGCGGAACTTCACCACAGGTGATTAAATACAAATTCGAAACCTCAGTTCTTTGAATAATATCACTATAATCAATTTCTTCTATTATCCCTTGCACTAAACCGGGGCTACGAGGGACATCAAAAACTTTATGCAGTATTGGTTTACGCAAATCGCCATCTAAAAGCAGCGTTTTTTTTCCTAAACTTGCAAAAGTTATAGCTAAGTTCGCCACTGTTGTTGATTTTCCATCTTTAGGACCGGCGCTTGAAATCACTAAAGTTTTTATTGGCTTGTCGGGACTTAAAAACTGAATATTTGTACGTAGTGTCCTATATGCTTCTGCAACCGGAGATTTGGGATCAAAATGCGATATAAGACGAGATTGTAATGAAAGTTCACCATTCAGATCTTTTCCCACCTTTTCCATCTTCTCAATCGCTCTTTTAACATCAATTGTCGGAACAATTGCTATAGCCGACAACCCAGCTCTCTGTAAATCGTCATCTGTTCTAACAGAATGGTCAAGATATTCTTTAATAAATGCTATACCTACACCAAGCCCTAAGCCAATAAACAACCCCAATATCAGGTTCAGCTTTTTCTTCGGCTTTACCGGTCTTTCAGGAGGAATAGCAGGATCAACAATTCTCACACTGCTTATCCTGCTGGCTTCTGTAATGCGGGATTCCTGGTATTTCGTTTTCATGAGAACATAATATTTCTCGTTTACCTGCCTCTCTCGATCCAATCGTGCATATTTAAGGCTTCTTTCAGGTAGCTTATTAAGCTCACCGGAATATTGATCAACCAGCTTTTTATACTCTTTACTTTTAGCTTCAAGTGCTATTATCTCAACATTGCTAAATAAAACATTCTTCAGGAGGCCTAACGATATCTCGGATTGTTCTTCTGGCGAAAGCCCTAAACTTGTAAGATTCTGTGCTTCATTAAATAATTTTTTCTTAAGATCTTCAATACGTGTATCTGCCTCCACTATTGGTTCACTATCTCGCGTCAATCCCCGAATAGTCATTACTGTAATTTTTTCTGCTTCCATCTCAGCAATTGCCTGCCTGAGCTGAACAATCAACGGATTAGTTGTATTTATAGCTTCCTTTACAATCCACTTCTCTCTTTCATTTAATAACACTTGCTGGTTATTTAATTTCTCTTGCGTGACTTTTAATTCAGCCAGGGTTGTATAATAAGTCGCCTCAAAAGTCGAAAGCTGGTCAATCAGTGTTTGTGCTGTTTCATCAAGTCCAAAGACTCCTTCACGTTCTTGGTATTCTTTCAGATTCTCTTCTGAGCGTGTTAAATTCTTCTCAATTTTTTCTAACTGCTCCTCCAAAAAGTCCTTCATCTCAACGATTTCAGCTAGATTATATTCCAGATCAAGACTATAATATTCCCTGGCAACTATATTAGCCAGAAGTGCGGCTTCATCGGGATCGACAGAATTAATAGTCAAGCGGATAGCTTCCGTATCCCGTATAGGTTCGACTTTCATCGCACCTCGTAAACTTCTAACCAAAGCGCGATCAAGTGTATCAGTGGCGAATTCCTCCAGCTCAGGTTTTCCAAGAATCAAATTCTTTATTCCATTTTTTATTGCTCCTGTGATATCTGATAATCTAATACCTTTCTTCTTAAATTCCCTCGAACCAAGAAAATATAGGCTGTCGGCATAATAGGAAATCCTAAGAGACTTTATCACTCTTCTAGCTAAAGCCTGACTCTTCAATATTTCGATTTCATTATTAACTTTCATGACATTTCCCGGCATCCACGGATTCTGGAAAAGTGAAGATGTTTGTCCCGGTTTTGCTGCTAATATAAAAAGAGTTGAAGCTTCATATTCCGGAGGTGAAGTAAAAGTAAAATAAACCGTAAAAAACATAACAACAATAAAAGAAATAAATATTATCCACCGACCCCTATATAATATTCGAATATAGTCTTGAAGAGAAACCTCTTTTTCCTGTTCCGGGAAAGTTCCTCTGGAAAAATCTACTTGATCTTGAACGTTATAATTTTCCATCGCTAAATCTTAACCTGTCCTTTCTCTACTCCAAAGCTTCTAGAAGTCTCCTTTATACTAACATGATACTTTATAAAATATATAAGCCCTATTAAAGTTAATGACAGAAAACCAACAGCATGCAAAACTACTGCTATTGCCTGTGATACACTTAGGTCAAGCCCAATAAATAATAATACACCTATTACACCGGCATGATATGTACCAATATATCCTGGAGATGATGGGATTGAAATAATTGCTGAAGTAATAAAAAATATTAGTAGCAAGTTCTCAATCGAAAAATACATATTAAAAGAAGCACCAATCACCCAGGTAACAAAAATACACAATATCCATATAATAGCTGACTGAACAGCTATTAATCCCAGATGGGGGGTTGACTTTAAAGCAAAAAGTCCTTTAATGAATTGACCCAGAAGGTTTGTAACTTTTGTCACAGAAAATATCTTAAAATTCCTTTTTAAATAACTCTTTAGAAATCCTTTTTCCAGACCTGAAATGTACAATAATATCCCAAAAATAACAATAATTATAGACGCTCCTATTCCACTATATTTAACCCATACTGGCATTTTCGGCAAAAAGATCATTGACAATATCAGAATTACTGCAAATACCAATAAATCCAGTATTCGCTCCATGACAACTGTTCCAAAAATAGAGACAGCTGAAATACCTGACATCTTACTTAATGAATATGACCTAAGCAATTCACCCATTCTCAGAGGAAATACATTATTCCCAAAATAGCAAATCATTTCGGCAGCGAAAAGGTCTCTCAGAGGCATTTTCTTTAATGGCAAAACTAAATATTTCCACCTCCATGCACGCAAAAAAATCGTGAAAACCAGAATCAACATCGCTAAAAAAAACAGTATTAAATTTGAACCTTGTAAAGAACTAACGAACGCTCTGCTATCGAATTTCCTGAATCCAAGATATAAGCCTAATACACTTATCAACAATCCAATAAGCATTTTATAATTAAAAAAAATATTACACTTTATCTGATTTGAATTTTTCAAGGTCTTAAGTCTATTAATTCTTTATTATTAAAATCGTCATCTTTAAACAAAAGAGAATCAGAGTAAGCAATCGGTACAAAATTTTTAAAAACAATAGAGATATTATTCTGCTGGAAATCTACACAGTTCGCTTCTTTTATCACATTTAACAGCGTATCTACTTTAAGAACAATATATCTGAAAAAATTATTCTCATCTTGGGTTCTCAAATTAATTTCAGCTATATTTGCTGTACTATTAAATATAAAAATATTATCTACTACAAATTCCCCCCAATTACCATTCACAATATCATATAAAAATTTCAAACTCGATTGAGTATTAAACTCCTCAACAACAACCTGGTTAGTGGACTTATCCAAGCTCCACAGCCACTTACCGTCATATAAAATCTCCTGATCTGGAAATTTGACTTTAAAACTACTATCACTATTAAGGTAAAAAACACCTGATATTTCCTGAGGTTGTTCCCGCCCATTGAATTCTTGAATAATATCAAATTCTACTTGAAGAGGCAGCTTGCTTAGGTATTTATTTGAAATTCTATCCAGGATCTTTTTCTCTTCAGTTTCTGCATATAAAATCATAATTAACAAAAATAATATCACAAAAAGGCTTATTACTAACGAAGTTTTAGAAAATTTTACAATCATTAATATTTATTATATATATATTGATTAATAACTATTGTGACTATTCTCACAACTATTTTCAATCACTGGTAGGAAACTTATTCTCTCCTTTTAAGTCGTCCAGATAGCTTTCATCAACCATTACTTCTCGTGCTTTACTTCCGGTAAATGGCCCAACTATTCCGGCTCTCTCAAGTTCATCTATTAACCTGGCGGCTCTTGAGTATCCTATTCTAAGCCTCCTCTGTAATAAAGAGATCGAGCCTTGCTGATGAGTTACAACCAATCTTAATGCGTCAAAAAACAAAGTGTCTCTTTCTCCATTTCCTACCACACCGAAATCATCAACTACCTCTTCCTGAACAGATGGTAATTCCATCTCTCCTGGCTTTGGCTGTTTCCTTATATGAGCTAAAATTCTCTCTAACTCCTCTAACGAAATAAAGGCATTATGTAATCTTATCGGTTCCGGTCCCTGTGAAGTAGTAATCAGGAGGTCTCCTCGACCAAGAAGTTTCTCAGCACCATTGATATCAAGAATTGTTCGAGAATCAACTTTAGAGGCTACTTGAAAAGCGATTCTTGCTGGAAAATTCGCTTTAATCACACCGGTAATAACATTAACCGATGGTCTTTGTGTTGCAATAACAAGATGAATTCCAACTGATCTTGACATCTGAGCAAGCCTCGTTATTGGTTCTTCAACCTCCTTAGCTGATGTCATCATTAAATCCGCTAACTCATCAATTACTACAACTATATACGGCAGAAATTCCGTATCAAGCTTTCCTTCAGATATTTTCTTATTGTATTCGGTGATATTTCTTACAGCTGCACCAGCGAGAATTTCATAACGCCGCTCCATTTCCATTTCAACAGAACGTAATGCTACAATTGCATTATCAGCTCTGGTTATAATATATTCATCAAGGTCTTCACATGTAATTAAATGGTATCCTTCCAATTCCTTAAATACTGAGAGTTCAAGCTTTTTAGGATCAATTAATACAAACTTAACCTCATCCGGTTTTGCCTGATAAAGTATACTGGAAATTATAGTATTGATACAAACGCTTTTCCCTGAACCTGTTGCTCCGGCAATTAAAATGTGAGGCATCTTAGCCAGGTCAACAGTATAGACCTCACCTGAAGTTGTCTTGCCTAAAGCAATAGTTATCTTGGAAGTAGAACTTCTAAACTGTTTAGAACCGACGATACTCCGAAAATAAATAAGGGCAGGACGGCGGTTTGGAATCTCAATACCTACAACTGACTTTCCTGGTATCGGCGCAACAATCCTTATCCGTTTAGCCTGAAGTATACGAGCCAAATCGTCAGCTAAAGCAGCGATTTTGCTCACCCTGACACCGGAAGCAGGTTCCACTTCATATACTGTAATAATCGGTCCAGGTGACACATGAACAACTTTACCATCAACACCAAACGTCTCTAATGCATCTTCAAGAATTTGAGCATTTTCCACAATTTCTTCTCTTGGGACCTGTTCTTTATAATCAGGATGAGAATCTAAAAGGTCTATGTCTGGTAGCTGATACTGCCTCTTTCGACTGTCACTATCCTGCAATGCCTCTAAACCAGTTTCAGGTTCTAAAGTCTCTTTATCAATAGTAAAAGCTGGGTCTAATTTTCCTTCTTTTTGTTTCTTCGCTGGAATTGGATGCGGGGGTTCAATCGGTCTCTTTAGCTCTTCCAGAGGAATACCAATCTGGGTAAACTTTTTATCGTCACCAATTCTCTTTTCAACGTCACCTTTTTTACCAATAGTAACTATATCTTCTAATCGACTCTTTTTAGATTTAGCGACTTTTTGTTTAGACTCCTTGAATTTTTTCCCATAAACAAGTCGCTCAAAAGGATCATAAAAACTCCAGGAAAAATATCCTCTTATTGCAACAATAGCTATTACAGCAATTATTATCACCGTTCCATAAAAACCAAAAAAATCATCCAGGGTTTTTGCAAATACACCACCTAAAAATCCGCTATATCGAAAACCAACTGAACTGACAATCTTTTGTTTAATAGCAGGTAATGCCAATGCAGTAGATACCGTTATTGACAAAACAAGTATATATATACTAAACCGTAGAAGTACTTTAAAATTTCTTTTCGCAAAAATCCACCAACCCCACAGTATTACAAGTACTGGAATAACAAAAGAAACAGCTCCTAAGGTAAACTTTATCAAATAATGAGAAAAAAATACACCAATAATCCCCATCCAGTTGTGAATCACAACATTTTTAGAAATAGTTGGTTCCTCAATAGGATTATATGAAATCAAACTAAGGAAAACTAAAATCCCCAGTGCAATTATTAACAATCCGGTTATTTCTCGGCGTTTTTCTTTCATGATACTTTTGAGTGAACAAAAGGAGGTTTTACAATTTTTGCTTTTAGAAATCTTCCCCGACTCTCAATTTCCAATTCAGTCCCGATTTTACTATGCTCTTTGGAAACATATCCCAATCCTATCCCCTTGTTAAGAGAAGGAGATTGAGTTCCACTAGTTACAATACCGACTTCTTTGCCTTCAATATAAATTTTATAACCATGTCTCGGAATCCCTCTATCAATCATTTCAAAGGCGATAAGTCTCCTTGTAACACCCGTTTCTTTAATTTTCAAAAGAGACTCTTTCCCAATAAATTCACCATTATCAAATTTTGTAATCCATCCCAGACCTGCTTCCAGAGGGTTTGTAGTCTTATCAATATCATTACCATAAAGACAATATTTCATTTCAAGGCGCAGTGTGTCCCTTGCACCTAATCCAATAGGTTGAATATCAAATGATTTACCTGTTTTAAAAATCTCGTCCCAGAGATATTCGCTGTCTGCGGCTTTATGATACAGCTCGAATCCCTTTTCTCCCGTATATCCGGTTCGGGAAATAATCATATCTATACCAGCAATTTTACCTTCAACGAAGTGATAAAAGGATATTTCATCAAGTTTTACATCCGTTAATGGCTGAAGTGTTTCATAAACTTTTGGACCCTGTACTGCTAATAGTCCAGTTTCATCTGATACATTTTCCACTTCCACATTTTCAATCAAATGTTCCTTTGCCCAATTAAAATCCTTATCCAGATTTGATGCATTCACAACCATCATATAATGATCCTTGAATCTATATACAAGCAAATCATCAACAATACCACCATCTGGATAACACATTGCTGAATACTGCACCTGACCAATAGCAAGTTTCGAAACGTCATTAATAGTTATAGTATTTAAAGACTTTTCAGATGATAAGCCCTTAACAATAAATTCACCCATATGAGTTACATCAAACACTCCAACAGTTTCTCTTACTCTTCTGTGCTCTTCAATAATACCTGCATATTGAACAGGCATGAAAAATCCCGCAAAAGGAACAATCTTCGCTCCGAACTCAACATGTTTGTTGTAAAATGGCGTTTTCTTTACTTCATTCTCTTTTCCCATAATACTTCTATATCAACCTTTTCACGGTTAAATATAAATCCCTTTATCTGCTAATTTCAAAGCCATTCTTTTCCTCGCCCTACATTTTACTCAATGCAACTTTTATGAACTTTTCAATTAACGCCTCACTTCCAAGTTCTTTATACGCTTTTTTTACAGCATCTAAAGATTCACCACGCCGGTATCCTAAGGCGAGAAGCGCCCTTAAAGCTTCATCACCAATTTTAGATACGGCCCCACTTGTAATCTCTTCAGGAAGTTCTTCATCCATTCCAACAAATTTTTCCCTTAGCTCAACAATTATTCTCTTAGCAGTTTTCATACCAATACCTGGAATAAAAGTAAGTGCCTTTACATCACCGGATATTATACGGTTTTTAAACTGTGCAGGAGTAGCACCGGATAAAATTGTCAATGCCATTTTTGGCCCAATTCCCGATATGTTTATAAGCATCAAAAATAAGTCCTTCTCTTCTTTAGTAGCAAAGCCAAAAAGAGATTGTGTATCTTCACGGACGTGATAATATATTAATAGTTTAACCAATTTACTTTTCAGAGGTAGCACTTCGTAAGTTGATAACGGAATGTTGATTTGATAGCCAACGCCATTGACATCCAAAACTACTAAAGTAGGATCTTTATAATCGACTAATCCTTTAAGATACGCAAACATAACTAAATTCTTATATTAAATTGAGTGATATACTCATATTTTATTACAATTTGAAATCAAACCGAAATCATATATTGAAAATTCATCCAATATCGAAAACTAATTCTCATTAAGTTTTTTCTAATATACTTTTTTGTGTTCTTCAGCATTCTTAAGGGTTAAAATTCTATTTTGATTTAAATGACACAACGCAGCTGCCAATGCATCTGAAGCATCTAAGGAAATCGGCGCTTTTTCAAGTTTTAAAATACGGGTTATCATAAAACGAACCTGTTCTTTAGTCGCCGACCCATTTCCTGTTACTGAAGATTTTATCTTTTTAGGAGAATATTCATAAACATCAAGATCAAAATTTGCTCCTGCAAGCAATACTACTCCTCTTGCCTGCCCCAATTTCAAGGCTGTTTTCATATTCTGAGCATAAATAGTTTCTTCAATTGCCATAATATCCGGATACCAAAGTTTTATAATATCACCTAAACTTTGATATATTTTCTGCAATCGTAAAGGAAAATCTAACTTAACAGAGCTACTGATCGAACCTTTACTCAGGCAGGTAACTTTATTTGCAATTTTACTTATTATACCATAACCAGTGTGATTAATACCAGGATCTACTCCAATGACTCTAAGCTCGGAATCTGTCATCCACTTTCCTGTATTTTCAATAATATATCATCATCAATATCAAAATTTGCATAAACGTTTTGAATATCTTCATGCTCCTCAAGGGCATCCATAATTTTTAATATTTTGGGAGCGATATCTTCGTCTACTTTAACAATATTTTTAGGAATCATAGAAATAGATGCTTCATGAATAGGTAAATGATTTTCCTCTAAAGCTTTCTTAACATCTTCAAATGATGATGGTTCAGTACTTATTTCATAAAAATCCTCTTCAACATTTATATCTTCAGCACCGGCGTCAGTAGCAACAATAAGAAGATCATCTTCTGTACAATTCTCTTTATTTATAGTGATAATTCCCTTCTTCTCGAATAGATAGGCAACACTTCCGCTTGTAGCTAGGCTCCCACCATGTTTTGTTAAAATATGACGTATATCTGACACAGTTCTATTTTTATTATCAGTTAGGGCATTCATCAATATCGCAACGCCGCCAGGACCATAAGCCTCATAGCCAATTTCTTCATACGAAACACCTTCCAATTCACCTGTACCTTTAGCAATAGCTCTTTCGATATTTGTCGCTGGCATATTTGCAGCTTTCGCAGCCTGAATTGCCGATCTCAGCCGAGGATTAGCGTGCTCATCACCGCCACCCATTTTAGCTGCAACCTGTATTTCCTTAATTATCTTTGTAAATATCTTTCCCCGCTTAGCATCTGCCGCACCTTTTTTTCTCTTTATAGTGTTCCATTTTGAATGACCTGACATATAATTACCTCTTTTAATTAAAAATCATTCAAACCATATCAAGAGAGGAAATAGAAGTAATCGATCTATTTTGTTGAAATTGATTAAAATAAAAATATTAAATATCTTATTTATCTTATCCCACTCCCTCAGTAAGAAAAAACTTTCTCTTTAACCTTAACTCGCGTTCGCATAATCCACGCTTTATGATAATTTAACTCCAGGGATTTATCCAATAGATTCTCAGCTTCCTCTCTTGTCTCACAATTTCCCACGCGAATTTTATAATAAGGTGAATTAAAAACCTTTTCCACTTCTTCATCTTCAAATGAATTCAGAACTTGTTTATAAACAGTGTCAGCTTCATAAAAGTCGCTTGTAGAAAATACCTGTACTTTCCACCCCATCTTTTCAACAACGTGTAGAGTATCTTTGCTAAAATCATGCACAATAAGAGGTTTATTTATGTCCGTTATAATCTCATAAATCATTGTACCATCCATAAAAGGAAGTGGTGGCTCATTAAGATCCATAGGATCAAAACTTTCATTTTGTCTAGCTGTTTTTTCCTTTGCAAAAGCTGGAATAAGTACGAAAATAATTAAAAATATATAAAAATAATTTCTCATTTGCTCTCAATCTCAAACGAATAAAATATAATGAATATTGACATTATATGAAACCATCATGTAAAAAATACATAAACATCGGGAATTCATTGGGAATCACGCTGCAATTGCAAGTAGAGCGAAGCACTTTACGACATTAGTCTAATGAATTGCTTAGTCTCCCGACCATTCGGGACACTCATCTGGAAGAGACTCCTCGAAAGGAGTCTAACGTGGCCGTTATGACCACTGGGAGTAATGACATCAAAAGTAAGGCAATCTTTTATATAATCCCAACTCCACCAGCAGTAATCCACCCCTGCTTACCATCTATCAGTTCAATCTTGTACCAATTCCCATCCTGCTCTAAAATCTTTACTTTACTACCTTCATGAACGATGAATAATTCTGTGCTACCTCCCTGAGGAGCTGCTAAACTATTAACGCTATAATCAATGATAATTCCATAATCATGACCGGTCTCAATTTTGTATCTCTGAACCATTTGAGGGATCGCAACTAAGAAAACAACAATTGAAACATATATTATAAATCGAATTAAGAGCCGAAATTTTTTAGGATCTAAATTCCAACTTACTGCAAAACTCAAAGCAGCCACTATAGCAGAAAGAGTTACCCAGATTGCCCATCCTCTTGATGAAAAAAGATTTACAACATTTCTATACAAGCGAAAAAGGAAAAATTCAGGAGGGGCATCAATCCTATCTTTAACTCTCAGGTTCGCTAACTTAAGATTTATGATAACATTCTCATCATTGGGGAGCCATTTCAAAGCACGTTCATAATTGAGAATAGCCTTACCAATATGTCCCAGTCTATAATAAGCATTTCCCAAATTGTAATGAAGGGCACCACTTTCGAACCCACTTGCCACAATTGATTCGTATTGATTTATTGATTCTGTATAATTCTTATTAATGTAAGCCTCATTACCTTTCCCGAATAAATAATTTATATCGTTACTTTCTCCTGCATATAGACAGCTTACTGATAACGTCATTAAAAATAGAATATTTACCAATCTACTCATACTAAATAACCTTACTCAAACCGGATATAATATTTTTACTCTCTTCAAGTAGAGACTTACACTCTGATTCAGATATCACTCCGGGAGAAAATCTTTCCAAGCCTATTCTCTTTAAAACAGAATCAATGTTTTTAATTATTTTTGAATCAACATTCTCTTCTTTCAACTTCGCCTCTATTTCCTGTGGTCCAATACCTGAAACTGCCAGTGCTAATCTATCCGATATATAACTAATAATAGCATGATCAAGATGTGTAACAAATGCTTCTTTGGCACCAACGTTTAAAACTTTTTCTGCCTCTTTTAGTCCCTTTTGTGCATTAGTCCAGGCTCTTCTCCTTCGAGCAAAAGCAACATTTGTCTCCATTTTTTCAGTCCACCAGCGAAACCCAACAGCACCAAATACAATAATTAATACAAAAGTATTAGTAATCCAAAACCAGGTTTCAGAAAAAATTGATAAATTAGCTCTATACCACTTCGGATTCTCACGACTAATAAACCGAATATCCTCTCCCAACAAGGAAATTTCTTCTTTTCGCTGCCCAAGACTTTGTGAAGCAAATAATTTCTCCTGATGATGAACTTTTATGTTAAAAACTTTCGATACTGCCCTGCGATATTTTTCTTGAGAGGGATTAAAATAGGAAAAGGACAACGCTGGAATTGTAATATCTCCGGCTCTACGCGGAATCAGCACATACTCATATACAACAGAACCCTGTATCTTATTTTTCTTATTGTTTATTTTTCTTTCAATCTTCGGTTCAAAAACCTCAACCGATTTTGGAAAGTCCAATTCCGGTAGTTTTACCGCATTAATATTTCCTATTCCACTTATTTTATATTTCAGTGTAAGTGCCTGATCTTGAGTAGTTACTAATGTGTCAATTGAGCTCTGAATCGAATATTTTCCAACTGCTCCGGAAAAGTTGGATGGTTTTCCCTCTTCCGGAAGCGGTTTAACATTGACCTTAATTTGTCTGGATGCAACTGTTATTACTCTCGTACTGCCAAAAAATGAGTCTTTAAAAAACGAGTCATCAAAAAAATCATCAAAAAGAGACCTACGTCTTTGCCTTGGAACCATCACTTCGCAGTCAATAATCATTGGATCAATTGTAAGCTCACCTGTCTTAGTTGGAAAAAACGCCAACCGCTGGATACTCGCCTTTTTGTAAACAATACTATTTACAACTTCAGTTGTTACAGCAGGATTACTTTTCGTTGGAAACTCCTCTATCCAAAAGCCCTGGGCATCAGGCAATTTCTTCCTTGAAAATGTTTTCACATTCTTGTAATAAAGGTCAAATGATACGTCAATCTCCTCACCTCTATATACTGTTGTTTTCGAGGGTACTGCTTTGAGGTAGAGTTCAGAATCAGTTTTACTCCTGACAGACTTTTGTTTAGAATCTTGTGTTGGTCGCGAACGCTGACCCGGTGGAATTGTTTTTCCCTTATCTGTAACTGTAACAACAATGGGATTAGTTCTGTATGTTTTTCTCCGGTATTTAAAAACAACGGGTTTAATCTCCAATTTACCTGTTCTGGTAGGTGCTAAACGCCATTTAACCGTTTTTGAAGCAGTCATCGCTCCATTAATTATCTGAATACTACTGGATTGTGATGGTCCTGAAATAACTACAAAATCAGTACCTCCTGGAGTCGATACATTGGGAAAATCAGTCGTTCCTTCAACTTCAACAGTAAATGTAATAATATCTTCAGTTGTAACCTTTGTTCTATCAACGTATGCTGATACTTTTATATCCTTAGCAAATGAAAACGAAACAAGAATTATTAAAAGCAAAAACTGCCTGAATATCACAGAAGTACTAATAAACCTATCAGCAATGGAATTCTTTATTTTCAAGTCTACCAATCTTTTTCTTTTTTCATTCCTGAATACTTTGTTTTCATTCTTTCTTGCATCAAATTCTTTTCATTATCTTTTAAAGCATCAAGGATTTGAGCTGCATTTTTCTGATCTTTCATCTTTTCATCTTGCTTAGATTGCTGCGACTTTTGTTGCTGTTGTTTCTGCTTCTGTTTTTCTTCATTTTGTTGGTTCTGTTTGAATTGTTGATTTTGCTTGTCCTTCTGCTTCTTATTCTCATCTTTCTGCTGGTTCTGCTTCTGATCTTTAGACTCCTGCTGTTTAAGCATCAGCTTTACCAGTTCAAAATTATGTTTGGCGTCAAAATCCTTGGGATTAAGTTCCAAAGCACGCTTATAAAATTGAAGGCTTTCGTCTACACGATTGGACTTAAGGAGCGTATTACCAATATTATAGTAAACTGCAGATTTTTGTACAGGATCCTTGATGGATATTGCTTTTTCAAATTCCCTGAGCGCTTCTTCTATCTGATCCGATTTATAAAGAGAAGTCCCTTTACCAAAGTGAGCCTCTTCCCAATCAGGGTGTTCTTTTAAAATTCTGTCATATTTTTTTAACGCTTCATCGTACTTTTCACTTTTATAAAGCTTCACAGCACTATCTTTGGGAAAAATGGTAACAACCCAAAGCAAGAAAAAAGTAATAAGAAAAAATGATTTATAGTAAAATCTATTCATATCTTAATTTATACTTTCCTGTAACTGAAAGATACAAGTATTAAAATTCTCCTTCCAATCCTATATCTCTTGGTTCCTATGATGTGCCTTTTCAGGGATGAATATTTCCACAATCATAAGAGCCAAACCGATAGCTAGGAAAATTTGGTATCTTGTATTGTAATCACTGTATTCATGGGATCGGATTTCTTTCTTTTCCATACCAAGAATTTGTTTGTAAATCTTACCAAAAACATCGGATTCGGCTTCCATATTGTAATATTTACCTCCTGTTGAAGAAGCAATTTGCCGTAAAGTAAATTCCTCAAGTGCAGTGGTAACTACTCTTCCACCTCTATCTCTTTTGAATCCAATCTCGCCTTTGTCATAGACATGTATAGGAGCTCCTGATAAAGTTCCTATCCCTACTGAAAAAATAATCACCCCTTCATTTACAGCTTCTTCCGCAATTGAAGGTATATCACCTTCATGATCTTCGCCATCTGAAACAATAACCAGGACTTTATGTTTTTTCTCCTCCGATTTAAAAGCCTTTAATGAAGTTCCTATCGCATCTGCAATTGCGGTTCCCTGCGTTCCGATTACTCCAGTATCCATTGCATCCAGAAACAATTTTACTGCGCTATAATCGAGCGTCAAAGGACACTGGAGATAGCTTGTTCCGGCAAATGTAACCAATCCAACCCGATCTCCTCGAAGTCCATCTATAAATTTACCCGTCTCATATTTTGCTCTCATTAATCTGTTAGGCTTAACATCCTCAGCATTCATACTTATAGACGTATCCAGAGCAATAATAATATCTATACCTTTTCTTTTAACCTCAGTCAATTTCTTTCCAACCTGTGGACCTATTAATGCTATTCCAAAAAATAAAAGGCTGCCAAGCAGTAAATATTCCTTAAAATGTTTTAAATCGGGACTAAAATCATCCAGAATTTTCCGGGAAAGTTTCTTACCGGCAAACAGATTTATATCTTGATTCTTACGCCATCTTGAATAAAGCACTAACGCAACGAATAGCGCCACAACTGCAAAAAACCAGACATATCCGGGATCAGAAAATTTTATCATCAGGGGTTTTTTCGTAAAACGGTTAAACCTAATCCCCAGCCTATCATAATAAGCAGCAGTCCGGGAATAAGAAATAGATGATACAGGTCATTATAATTAACATATTCTTTTACTTTGACTTCAGTTTTCTCCATCTGACTAATTTCTTTATAAATAGTAGAAAGGCTTTTTTCATCCGTTGCACGAAAATATTTTCCGCCAGTAGTTTCTGCAATCCTTGTAAGGACATCCTCATCAATCTCAACATCAATCATCCTGTACTGGACCTGTCCTCCAGGATACTTAACCGGATAAGGCGCCTGACCTCTTTTACCAGCACCAATGGTATAAATTTTTATATCAAAAGTCCCTGCCATATCCGCTGCAGTTCCCGGATCCAGCTCGCCCGCATTATTACGACCATCAGATAAAAAAACCATTACACGGCTCTTCGCCTTGCTATCTCTTAAACGATTCACAGCATTGGCAATAGCCATACCAATCGCCGTGCCATCATATTTCTCCTCAATAATATCAACCTGATCGAGAAGCTGCTTTAACACATCATAATCTATTGTCAATGGACACTGTAAAAAACTTTCAGCGGCAAAAACTATCAAACCAATTCTATCATTACGCCGTCCTTCAATAAAGCTCCTTGCTACAGTTTTTGCAGCTTCAAGCCGATTAGGTCTGAAATCAACTGCACGCATGGAACTGGAAATATCCAGCACCAGCATAATATCTATTCCCTCAGTGGTAAATTCCTTTATAGTATTGCCTTTTTGAGGACGAGCAAGTGCAATAATAAGTAACGCAATACCAATCAGTTTCAAAGCGAGAAGTGAATTATATTTCCACTTCTGACGACCACCTGTAATTTCTAAAATTGATTTTATAGAAGAATAACGGAAAGTTGCCTCTGACTTATTACCTTTTTTTTGATACCAAAGTATAAAAAAAGGAATTATAGCAAGGAGTAAAAGAAATCCCCAATCAGTAAAATAGAACATAACTTCTTTTAATTCAACCTCTCCATCAAAGTATAAATTAACAAATAAAAGTACTTTCACCCAACTTAAAACTAATCCAAATCTTTAAAAGAACGATCAATTTATAAACAATATGTTTTTCTACCGATTTTGTTCCTTAAAAAGTACCTTGAAAAGGTATCAAACCTTTTCAATGATCTTTAGAATGGGAAGATACTACAATGGCAAAGCGAGTGCAAGATTTATAGAAGTTACGGTTGTCGACGGGGAATTACTCAGACCAAAGAATTTATCCGAGAACCAGCGCCTATAACCTTCTCCCTGTATTTGTCGTACACTCTTAATTTCAGATAGCATAGTATATTATTTCTTTCGGGATATAGATTGATTCATTATATTCATTAAAATCTCATGAAATATAAAGAGATTTAATCGAAAACCGGAAGAATCATTTCCTAATGAATTGACTCATTCGGGATTCTATCCTGTTCTGAAATTTTTACAACTTCCCTAAAAACTCGCATAAAGTTACCACCCCAGATCTTTTCAATATCTTCTTCCGAATACCCTTTCCTTACCAATTCTTTGGTGACATTAACCATTTCAGAGATATCATTACAGCCGATGAGACCGCCTCCACCATCAAAATCTGTACCTATTCCAACATAATCAACACCGACAAGTTTGATAACATGATCAATGTGATCAACAAGCTTCTTCACAGTAGTTTTTCTTCGAGGGTATTTCTTCATAATTGCCCAACGTTTCTTTCGATATTCTTCCTTTATCTCAGAGTCTTCGATTTCATTCCAGGGTCCATATTTTCCCTCAAGCTCATCTAATGCCGCTTCTCTTTTGCGATTCGGTCTTTCCTTTTTGACATATCCGGTAAAGAAACACATTTGTATAACACCGCCTTTTGCGGCCAGCGCCTGAATCATTTTATCACTCATATTCCGAGGATGATCGCACAACGCCCGAGTACATGAATGACTGGCAATCACAGGAGCTTTACTCACTTCCAGAACATCATAAAAGGACTCATCAGAAATGTGCGAAACGTCAATAATCATCCCAAGGCGATTCATTTCCTTAACTATCTGCCTCCCGAAGTCGCTAAGACCGTGATGCTCCGGTCCATCTGGATCGGTCGATGAATCACATATATCATTATTCGTATAATGGCAAAGAGTAATGTAGCGCACACCTTGATCAAAATAGTATTTAACGTTTTCTAAATCCATACCAATCGGAAAGCCATTTTCCATACCGATATAAGCCGTAAGAAGACCAGCTCTATGATTCTTATAAGCGTCACCCGGTTTAATACCTAACGAAATAATGTTACCGTATTTTTCACACATTACTTTTATGACTGAAATCAATTCAACCGCTCTTGCTTTTGCCCATTTGTATTTTTCCGGTGTGCGTTCTCGCTGACCCACGTAGGCAGCGAAAAATTCTACATCCAACCCTCCTTCTTCCATGCGAGGCAAATCAATTTTACTATCCCTGACTTTTTCAGTTTCATGACGAACTCCAATATCCCAGGTAGAATCAATCATTAGTAACGGAGTATCGCTGTGTGTGTCAACTGTAAGGATTCTATCATGAATTAATTTTGCCTTTAAAGTGATTTCTTCATCCTTTTTTCCGCAACTAAAAAAAGTAAAAACAAAAAGCAAAAGTAAAAAAAATTGTAAGCGGTTTTTAATTATCATAAATGTGCTCCCTTCTTTGTCTTTTTGGAGTAAAGCGACCACATCGCTTTAAACTTTCACCCCTGATAGCGGCATTAAATTACCAAACTGTCGCCTCATCATCAACAAAGTGATTTGAGATGAAGAAATGAAAACCTTTTAATCACCTTTACGTTGGGTCACTGGCTCTGATTTATCCATCGTAGCGAATGCTAATGAGCGTAGATGGATGTCTTAATCCTTTCTTATTGTGGACAATATCCTTATACATTGAAAAGGTATCTTAAACTTTTTCAAGGTGCCATCAAATTTCGTTCTATAAAACTGTCAACTCTTAAAATTGTTTCTTCACAAAAAAAGTTTCCAATTAGCTGCCCGCCAATTGGCAGTCCTTCAGAAGAAAGACCAAGTGGAATATTCATAGCAAGAACACCTGCTAAACTTGCAGGCACAGTATAGACATCACTCAAATATATGGCTAACGGGTCTTCTATCTTTCCTCCAATTTCAAAGGCTGTGATGGGAGAGGTGGGTGTGAAAATAATATCAACAGATTCAAATGCTTTTACAAAATTCCCTTTTATAAGTCTTCGAACTCTTTGCGCTTTATCGTAATAAGCTCTGTAATAACCTGCAGAAAAAACATAAGTACCAAGCATTACACGACGTGTTACCTCCTCACCAAATCCTTTATGGCGTGTTTCACAGTAAACAGATTCAAGATCACCGCCCCTTTCACTGAGTCCGTAACGAATCCCGTCATAGCGTGCTAGATGTGAAGAGGCTTCAGCAGTTGCAATTATATAATACACTGCAATTGCATAAGAGGTATTTGAAGTGAAATCTGCTTTATTTCTGCACCACACTTCTTAAAAAAGTTTATACAGGATTTTATACGTTCTTTAATCTCTTTATTAAGACCTTCTTCAAAATATTCCGCAGGTATGCCTATACGTAAACCTTTAATATCTTGATCTAAATTTGCTGTGTAATCAGGTACCTGGATGTCAATAGAAGTTGAATCGCGACCATCAATCCCAGCAATCACACCCAGAAGAGTAGCTGAACCTTCAACAGTTTTGGAAAAAGTACCAATTTGATCCAGTGAGGAAGCAAAGGCAACTAAACCATAGCGAGAGACCCGTCCGTAAGTCGGTTTCAAACCAACAATCCCACAAAATGCAGCCAGTTGTCTAATAGACCCGCCTGTATCTGAGCCTAATGCAACATCAACAAGCCCTCCAGACACGGCAGCTGCAGAACCGCCACTTGATCCGCCCGGCACTTTAGTCTCATCAATAGGATTCCTTACCGGTCCAAAACACGAATGCTCCGAAGACGACCCCATAGCAAATTCATCCATATTGATCTTACCAATAATAAGTCCATCCTGTTGGAAAATTTTCTCTATAACTATTGCATTATAGGGTGGGATAAAATTCTTTAAAATTAACGATCCGCATGTTGTTGGAAGACCTTTAACACAGATATTATCTTTTACACCTATAAGAAGCCCGGCAAGAATCCCATCATCTCCTTTTTCCATTTTATCTTGAATAACCTGACTTCTTTCTTTAATATCAGGCAATAATGAAATGAGAGCATTAAAAGGGTTATTCTCCTTGACGCACTTTGTAATATCATCTGTGCGAAAAACAAGGTTATCTTTTACAACCAACTTTATTCCTTGGTTTTACCTACCTTGGATTCCTCATTATCAACTGACTTTTTCTTATTTTCATGTAAACGAGATTTGGAGGATTCTATTTGTTTATCGGTATTAATAGTATCTTCAATCTCATCCTGGATATCTTTCGTAGCCTTTTTAAATTCTCTCAGGCTTTTTCCGAGACCTTTAGCTAATTCAGGTAGACGCTTTGCACCAAATAAGAGCAATAAAACCAATAGAATTAAAACAATCTCTCCAACACCTAAATTACCCATTTTATCTTCCTTTCGTTTTTATCTCCAGTATCGCAAAAAATAATAAACAATAGCGATACCTATTATTCCTATTAGATTTAATTTCAGAGTAAACCCTAAAGTTATTGAAAACATTATCAGGTCGATAACCCCTGGACCTATCATTATATCTATCGAGCGAAGAAACACCTCTTTAACCACTCCATCAGGAATAGCCATCTTTAATAGTTCTCCAAATAGAGAACCAACCATCGCTCCCAAAAGAAGGATCCCTACTATAAATAAAAAAGAGAATTTTTTTTGACTACTTTCCATATTAACTTTCCCTTAGTAACGAATTAAAAATCCCCAAACCATCCTCAGAGCCAAGTATCTTCTCCGCTGCTCGCTCCGGATGAGGCATCATTCCAAGAATATTTTTTTTTTCATTCAGAATACCTGCAATATTCAACATGGAACCATTTGGATTTTCCTCCGGAATCACATTGCCATCCAATGAACAATATTGAAATACTATTCTCTCCGTTCCCTCAAGCATCTTTAATGTCTCTTTATCTGCAAAATAATTACCACTGTAGTGAGCAATGGGCATTTTCAGCACCTGACCACTCTCATAACTTCTACTAAAACAGGTTTTATTATTTGCTACTTTAATATATACATCCTGACATCTAAAACGAAGATGATCATTCGTAATCAAACTCCCGGGTAGTAAACCGGCTTCGAGTAACACCTGAAAACCGTTGCAAATACCTAAAACAAGTCCTCCAGAATTTGCAAATTTTATTACCTCTCTCATCACTGGAGAAAATCTTGCTACAGCTCCAACTCTTAAATAATCCCCATAAGAAAATCCTCCAGGAAGAATAATTACATCAAAATAATTTAATGTCGTCTCCTTGTGCCAAATGTATTCAACTTTAGCTCCAACAACCTTTTTTAAAACATGATAAGTGTCATGATCACAATTTGAACCAGGAAATACCACTACTCCGAATTTCACTTAGAAACCTCTTCCAATTGAAACGTGTATTTTTGAATTACCGGATTGGATAATATTTTAGCACAGGCTTGTTTTGTCAATTCTTTAGCCTTATCTCGATCTATACTATCACTAAAACCTATTTGAAAATATTTTCCAGTTTCCACTTTATTAATATCCTGATATCCTAAAGAAATCAAAGCATTATGGATTGTTTTTGCTTCAGGGTCGAGAATTCCAGTCTTATAAGAAACAATTACTTTTGCTAACCACATATATTATCTACCCTTTCTTCTAATTGAAAAATGTAATCTGGGCTCCTCATATCCAACCATCCATATTAGTAATTGTGTGACAATAAAGGCTCCGAAAACTGGAAAAATTGTGTAACCCGGAAAAATAATCATTAGTAAAAATGCAACAATTATGAAGATACTTTTTGTAATAATAAAAATCCCCTTATGAAAAGAAATCTTTGGAACAGGACTAACTCGAATATGACTTACCATAAGAAATGAAAGAACAACAACCATTGGTAAAATAATTTTCGGATCACCATAATTACCAAAAAGCTTATCGTGAAACCAAATAAAAGATCCAATTGTTATAGCATTAACCGGAACGGGAAGTCCTGTATAATACAGCATCTTCTTACCTGTCATCTGAATATTAAACCTTGCTAAACGAACACCCCCAAATAGCAATGGGAAAAAACTTAATATTCTTCCAATGAATCCTAATTCTGAGGCAAATAAAATATTTATTAATATCGAGGGTGCTACACAAAAAGAAACTATATCGGCAAGTGAGTCGAATTCTATACCGAATTCAGATACTTGCTGTAACCGCCGAGCAACTTTTCCATCAAGTCCGTCAAAGATTGCTGCAACCATTATTAACACTATCCCAGTTATATATCTCCCATGGAAAATCTCCAAAATCGCTAAAAATCCCGAGAATAAATTAAATATTGTAAAAATGCTAGGTATAAAAGACTTCTGAACTTTCATAAAATTTCTCCAATAATACTTTCGCCACCTTTTACCTTATCCCCCAATTGAACTTTTATCTTCACACTCTCCGGTATAATCAGGTCTACTCTTGAACCAAACATAATCATTCCATAACGATCACCCTTATTAATAGCATCTCCAACTGAAAGATTAGATACAATTCGCCGTGCAATTAAACCAGCAATCTGGGTAATAGTAAATTTGAATCTTTCGTTATCAATTGAAATTTTATTCCGTTCATTTTCAAATGAAGCTATTGATTTAAAAGCTGCCTTGTATTTACCCTTTTTATAATCCACTTCTTTTACTACACCACTAAACGGAATTCTATTTATATGCACATTAAAAAAAGACATGAAAATGGAAATACGCTTCCCCTTGCCAACAAAATCATCCTCCATGTTCTCAATTGCCACAACCTTACCATCCGCTGGCGAAATGATGGCATTATCTCTATCAGGAATCAGTCTATTTGGGTCACGAAAGAAATAAATCGATAAAAGAAAAAGGATAAGCGAAATCCAAAAAATTACTTTCAGCAAAATACTGGCTGATAGAAGAGTAAAAATGGATAAAATAAACGCTATAAAAAAAATGGGTAGTATAACTTTTATTCCTTCTCTTACTATCATCGCTAATCACCAACAATCCGTTTCATCATTTCCTTATAAGTTTTTTCCACGTCACCGAGATCATGCCTGAATCTGTCCTTATCTAATTTTCTGTTCGTACCCTTTTCCCAAAATCTGCAGGTATCAGGAGATATTTCATCAGCAAGCAGAACTTTACCTTTGAATCTACCGAACTCCAATTTTAAATCTATCAAGGTTACATCAATTGAATTGAAAAATCTTTGTAATATTTCATTTATTTTTAGAGCCTGCTGGCGCATTTCTGCAATCTCTTCAGTGCCAGCGATCTCCAAACCAAATATATGATCTTCATTCATAAGAGGATCATGTAGAGCATCGTCTTTATAATAAAATTCAACGATAGGTTTCTTAAAAGCTATCCCCTCTTTTATTCCATACCTCTTACATAAGCTGCCAGTAGACACATTTCTAATAACCACTTCTACAGGAATTATCTCTACATTTTTAATAACCATTTCAATATCAGATAATTTTTTTTCAAAATGGGATTTAATCCCGTCCTTAGCCAGCAACTCAAATAGATAAGCGCTTATTGTATTATTGGCTATACCTTTTCCAATAATTGTTCCCTTTTTAATACCATCAAATGCTGTTGCATCGTCTTTAAAACGCTGTATAAGTAAATCAGGATCATTTGTTTCAAATAGAATTTTTGCTTTCCCCTCATATAAACGCTTACCCTTTTCCATTTCTGTTCCTTTTTTTAGCTCGTTTAAATATACCATCTATGCGTTCTAAAACCTCTTTTAAATCAAACAGTTTTTCAATTTCATAAGAAGTCAGATACTGGTGCAGATTTTTGTCACTGATTAAAAGATCTTTAAAACTTGCATCACTATTCCAGGCTTCCATAGCATATCTCTGGACAATTTTATATGCTCTTCCACGTGAAAGCCCTTTTTCTATTAATGCCAATAAAACTACCTGCGAAAATATCAGACCCTTCGTCTTTTCTAAATTCCTGATCATATTATCTTGATAAACTATAAGATTTTCAAGCACTCTTGATATTTCATATAATATAAAATCAATGCAAATACAACTATCCGGCAGAATTACACGTTCGACTGATGAATGTGAAATATCTCTCTCGTGCCATAATGGGACATTCTCTAACGCCGACTGGGCATAACCACGCAACAATCTGGCAAGACCACATATTCTTTCAGTAAGTACTGGATTCCTCTTATGAGGCATAGCGGAAGAACCTTTCTGCCCTTTGGAGAAATACTCTTCTACTTCCCTAACCTCAGTTCTCTGTAAATGTCTTATCTCCGTAGCAATCTTTTCTATACTTGCACCAATCAAAGCAATAGTTGAAACAAAGTGAGCATGACGGTCTCTCTGAACAATTTGATTACTTACCGGCTCTGCTCCCAGACCCAAATTCTTACAGACCAACTCTTCAACTTCAGGCTCAATATGCTGATATGTACCAACGGCTCCGGATATCTTGCCTGCTTTAACATCAGAAAGGGCAAGTTTGAATCTTTCGATATGTCTGAGCATCTCTTCCTTCCAAATAAGGAATTTTAATCCGAAAGTAATAGGTTCAGCGTGAACTCCATGCGATCTCCCTATCATAAGAAGATCTTTGTATTCTCTGGCTTTATAATCAAGGATCCCTATTAACCGTTTCAACTTCTCTAATACCAAGCTTCCAGATTCGGAAAGTTGAAGTGCTAACGCTGTATCAAGAAGGTCCGAAGAAGTCATCCCTTTATGAATATAACGGGCAGACTCACCAACATTTTCCGAAATATTTGTTAAAAAAGCGATGACGTCATGTTTTACTTCTTCCTCAATCTCGGATATACGTTCAACAGTGAATGAGGCTTTATTTTCAATCTCATTAAGAGCTTCTTTTGGAATAAATCCTCTCTGATGTTGAACGTGGCAAACTTCTAATTCAACCTTTAACCAGGTCTCAAACTTATACTGTTCAGACCATATTTTACCCATTTCCGGGAGTGTATAACGAGTAATCATCTTTTATTCCAATTCTAAATTAAATTCAAGCTTTTTTCTTCCTCTAAGCAAAAGTATTTTAATTGTATCCCCTGCTCTTAAAAAATTCCCCTCGATCTCAGCTAATATATCATCATCACTATGAATTTCTTTATCATTGACCTTTATAATAACATCTCCAACTTTAATTCCCGCCTGATGAGCTGAGCTCCTTCGTTTTACCTCTGTTACTATTACTCCAGAGGTCGAAGGTAAATCCAGATAACGAGCAAGAAAGTTATCAATATTTTGTACTGACAAACCCGTTTTAAAAGTTCTATCTACCTTACCATGTTTCTTTAATTCCGATACAATTGACTTTACCCTGTTAATAGGAATTGCGAAACCTATCCCGATCGAACCTTCGCTGTAATTACTTCCAGTGAAAATAAATGTATTTATCCCAATCACTTCGCCGCTGGAATTTACTAACGGACCACCACTATTACCTGTATTTATTGATGCATCAGTCTGAATCATATTCTGATAAACTCGACCGCTGTGCTGGCGACCAAAATCAAGATGGTATCCAGAAATAATTCCAATTGTCGCCGTGGGCTTATAATTAACATTAAAGAGACCAAAAGGATTACCAAGAGCAACGACCCATTCCCCAATTATTACATCATCAGATGAGCCCATTCTTACGTATGAAAAATTCTTTCCTTTAAGTTTCAAAAGTGCTATATCCGATACCTGATCACTTCCAACTAATTTGGCTTTATACTCTTTTCCACCAATCAATGTAACTATAATTTCCTCAGCTCCCTCCACAACATGAGCATTTGTTACAACATAGCCGTCTGAGCTTATTACAACTCCAGAACCTAAGCTCTTCACCCTTCGCTTGTATATCTGCTCTGGAAAAAGCATATTCCACAGAGGATCATTAAAAAATGGTCGAGAAACATACTCCTTAATTGCAGTTACATTTATACCGGCAACTGCAGGACTGACTTCTTTTATTGCCTGGGTAATGGCGTTTTGTCGAGAAACCGAGAATTCTTTCTGATATTTTCCCGACTGAGCTTTAACAGTAGAAAAAATGAATAGAAGAAATATTACTGAATAGATAAAATAAAACTTCCTCATTTTTCAACCTTTTTCCAATCTTCAAGAAATCGTTCAATTCCTCTGTCTGTCAAAGGATGCTTTGCCATTTTCTCCATAACAGCAAAAGGTATAGTGCAAATATCTGCACCCATCATCGCTGCCTCAACAATATGAAGCGGATTACGGATGCTTGCAACAATTACTTCAGTGTTAAAGCCATAATTTTCATAAATAGTAATTATTTGTCCTACAACATCCATTCCTATGTTATGGATATCATCAAGCCGTCCCACAAATGGACTCACAAAAGTTGTCCCTGCTTTGGCTGCCAAAAGTGCCTGAAGTGGCGAAAATACCAATGTTGTATTGGTCCAAATTTCTTTCTTTGACAATATTTTAATTGCCTTCAACCCTTCCAATGTCATTGGGATTTTAACTACAATATTTTTATGAATTGTCGCTATGTCCTTAGCTTCTTTTACCATTCCTTCCGAATCAAGACTTACAACTTCACCACTGACCGGACCATCTACGATTTCACAAATAGAATGTAAAATATCTCTAAAATTACCCTTTTCTCTCGACAGTAAGGTTGGATTAGTTGTAACTCCATCAAGTATTCCCCAAGATTGTGCTTCCCTTATCTGATCCAAATTTGCCGTATCAATAAATAATTTCATTTACTTCTCCTAATTTTAAATTTTAGCACTACAAATACACAAATATCCATTACTATAAAAAACCAATTTTTACTAATAGAATCTCATTTAATCTTTAATTTCTCCTATTAACTGCCTACAATCAAATCAAAACCCGTTTGGCTTCGCGAAAACGGGTTTGTCTGCACACTACTACTGCCACTGTCCACTTCTCAATACTCTACTTTCAATAGAAACAAACCTTTCGCCGGAGCTGTATAAACTTGCATTTCTCCTGCCTTATTTTCAAGAAGATTTTTAAAATCTGTAATTATATATTTTCCCCTGGCAACTTCCATCATACAACCAACCAACATTCTAACCATACTGTGTAAAAACCTGTTACCGGTTATCTCATAAATCAACATTTTTCCCTTTCTAATCCATATTGATTTATAAACCATACAAATCTTTGATTCTGATTCAGCTGCTGAACGACATAGAGAAGAAAAATCATGCTTGCCTTTAACTGCTTTAGCACATCTATTAAGAGTAGAAAAATCAAATCCAAATTGCGGTAGCCATGAATAATAACGGTAAATAACAGAAGGTTTCTCCAAAACCTGATAGATATAAGAACGCTTTTTAGCAGAAAATCGAGAATGAAAAGATGAATCTACTTCCTTACATTCATGAATAAATATATCTTCAGAAGTTTTTGCATTAAGAGCATTCTTGATAGATTCAGCTAACAATGAGGTTTCCAGATCAAAGTGAGCAACTTGATTTAATGCATGAACCCCACTGTCTGTTCTTCCAGAACCAACAACTGTAACTTGTTGATTTCTATTCAAAGGTCTTAAAGCCTCCTCAATAGCAAACTGAATTGAACATCCATTCGTCTGTCTTTGCCAGCCACAATAGTTTATTCCATCATATTCAATATCTATTTTAAATCTTCTCTTCATATCTAATTAACATAAAAAATTACTAAACCTGAAAATACAACCCCTGTTAATGCAAAAAAGGCATCCTCCATTTTAAACTTTAAGTGTGAATAATACGTACGTTCATCACAACTCCCATAACCTCTAACCACCATAGCATCAGCAAGTGTTTCTGCACGCCTAAAACTAAATATCATTAAAGGAATAAGAGTTTCTCGAACATTTAAAATTCTGTGCCTTACCGATTCTTTTGAATCCTTAATAAAAGTTTTCCAGCCTTCGTCCAATCTCCAATACTCTTCATGCATTATCGGGAAAAATCTTACAGCAATAAATATAACCTGAAACAGATCATCAATAGGAACATGTAAGTGGCGAAACGGCTTCAAAACCGAATAAATACAATCGAGAAATTCAAGTGATTTAATCCAATTCAGTAAAAATGCCATAAAAAGAAGGAGATTTCCTAATCTGAGAGTAAACTTCACGGGCAGCAGAATCATTTTCCAATCTACACTATAAATTCCTTCCCTAATTAATATCGAGAAAATATTTGTTGAAAAGATTAAATGTATTAAAAAAGTAATCGGAAGGAATAAAAGTAGGTACCTGACCACTCTAAATGTCCTGGTTAAAGAAGTAAATATCAACTTCGTCAAGATAATAATTACAGTCAAAATACAAACCTGTCCCAATAATGATTGAGTGGAAAAAATGACCGTAATACTACCTACTACCCAAATCAGTTTTGCTCTCGGATCAAAATTTTTCATATGATTTCTGCAAACCCGTTTTAGGAGCGAAGCGACCAAACGGGTTTTAATTTTTCATCTCCTCAAAAAGAAAAATTCAAAGAAAGTGTTACTCCCTTTGAATGAGGAATAATATACGCACTAAGATCAGAATTTGGTTTTTCAATTTTATTCCTCGTTAAAGCAATAATATCAAACATGCTAATAATTCGATTTACAACAAGACCGGCAACAGCAAACGAGGCATTTCGAAGAGCAACACTCCCTTTTATTCTTATTTTATCGAATTCCTTACGGGATTGCTCACTATCCCACGCCCAGAAATATTCATCAGTTTCAGGATATAAAGCATTGTTCTGTCTGTATCTAAGCTTCTGATCATTATATTCATATATATTCATATAATTGCCGATATCTTTGAAATAGTAATCATCCTTACCTATAGGAATTACTCCTGCATGTTGAGCAGCATAAGCTCTCATATTATCATTCACAGAACCGGCATGAAACTGAAAAGCTACATAAGTAATCCAGAATACCAACTCTGAACTGTTAAAACCGTATCCTCTTTTATGACAATTGAAGCTGTGCTCACCCCACCCGGGTAAAACAATAGATTTTAACAATAATGTTCTTGCTTGAGAGATACTCAGTTTATCAGAGGAGATACTGTCAATTTGACTCGTAATCTTATATTCAGCAAGTAGCATATTTGACGATACAGAAATAGTTAGAATAAATAAGACAAAGCTTCGAATTAAGATTTTCATACTTTCTTCCTCTTGAAAAAACATGTTACTAAAAATCCACTCGATATCAAAACACACAAACAACCAAACCAGTTTCCAAATTTAGTGTATAAGGTTTTGGGGTTTCCTTGCTGGATTTCAGCTGATAACCAGCCCAATTTGCCGAGTCCAATTCTTTTAAGCACTCTTCCATAGGGATCTATAATCATTGAAACACCTGTATTTGCTGACCTAACAACAGGAATCCTGTTCTCAATTGCCCGAAATCTTGAAATCTCGGCATGTAGAAAAGGAGCTGAAGTAAAACCAAACCATGCATCATTTGAAACAATTATAAGCATTTCTGAACCTTTTCTGGCACCCTCTCTTACTATATAAGGAAACGTTGATTCATAACATACCACTGTTGTGAAAAAAAGCGTTGTATCGGAAGATTGCGCCTTTTTAACCTTTAAAGGGATTTGAAATACATTAACTTCTTCTCCAGCATCAAAGTTCCCCTGCCCCAGATTCAAATTATTCAAACCCGGGAAAACACCAGAAAGCGGGACATATTCTCCAAGTGGGACAAGTTTAATTTTTCGATAACTTTCGATATTATGAGAATTTGGGCGAAGCAAAAAAACTGCGTTATAAGCTTTATATTCCTCAGATGAAGTCAACTCGTAATCAGGGACACCAGTCACTAAGGAAACATCCAATGTGGAAATATGATCAATAATCTTATCAAGCGAATGACGCCTATTTCTTCGAAGATAAGTAGGTGTAGCCGATTCCGGCCAAACGACTAAATCCAGAGCTTCTATCGTCACCGAATCCGTAAGATCATGTAAAAGCTGCATATTATTTTTAAAGTATTTGCTGTTCCACTTGGCATTAGGATCCACATTCGGCTGAATCAATCCGACACAAACAGTTCGGCTGTCATTCATCCTATTGGATTTTTGAAGCACGGATAACCCATAAATTTCGGGAATTAGGAATAGCAAAAGAATCGCAGTAATATAACTAAGCTTTCTCTTATGACTAACCGGATCAAAAATTATGTTGCAAATGAGAACATTTACTAAAATAATCAAGAAACTTACCGCATGTGGACCGGTAATTGAAGCAAATTGAATGAGTTGAATGGCATTAGATTGCGTATAACAAAGATTACTCCATGTAAATCCCAGTGAACCGAAAGACCTTATAAACTCAATTGCTACCCATATTACTGGAAACGACCATATCCCGGCAGTTTTTCCAAACCTTTTTCCAATTATCCCGATTAAAATTCCGATCACTCCATAATTTAAAGCAAGAAACAGCACTCCGGAGGTCATAGATAGAAACGCCCAATACCATTCAGTACCCTTATTAAATGCCAACCAATACAAAACTCCGAAACCAAGGGTAACTCCGAAGAGAAATCCCTTTTCAAAGCCGAGATAAAATTCATCCTGAACAAACACAAGGATTAAAGGAATTAAACTAAAATATGCCAGGAAACCCAACGGGGATGGAGGGAATGCAGCTACTGTAAGCAGACCAGAAATTATTATTAATATCCACTTCGGTATTCTATTCAACTGATTTAACATTTTTATATAAGCTCTATCTGATTAATTAATCCACCCTAAAAGCATATTTGGGAAAAAGAGGTTTAAGTATTTGAAACTATTATAAAAAAGAAAAATTTATTTTTTTAAACTTATCTTATTTGTAACTGTCTCAATGAGCTGATTGCAAACTCGGTCTATAATTCTTTGTATCTAAATATGTTTGAAGAATTATTGCAGCTGCGGTTTTGTCTATTTCACCTTTATTATGACCGGTCCTCACCCCTTTTTTATGAAGAATTTTTATCGCTTCAACTGAGGACAATCTTTCATCAACCTCTTCAACTGGAGCCGAAATTTCATTCCTAAGTAGATTTATAAAGTTTTTAACCTCTTCAGTCTGCGCAGTAGAATTTCCAGATAATGCTATCGGTAAGCCTATAGCTATTAATTCAACATCATTTTTAATTACTATATCTTGAATCGTAAGAATTACTTTTTCGGTATTACGAGATTCAATAGTCTTTAAAGGTGATGCAATTATCTGCAAAGGATCAGATAAAGCCAAACCTATTCTTGATTTACCATAATCGATACATAGAACTCTACCCAAATTTTCTCCCAAATAATTATCTAAGCTTTTTTTAATGACTCTTTTATAATCCTTCCTGGTTTGAAATGAGTCTTCCGTCTTGGAGGGACATAAACCTCCTCATTCGTACGAGGATTACGCGCTTTGGGTTTTGCTTTTGTAGGTTTAATCTCAAATACTCCAAAGTTGCGAATCTCAATTCGTAAGTTTTTGTCATCTTCACAAAGCATTTCTCTTAATGCTTTGAAAACTCCATCTACCATTTTCTCAGTGTTACATATCTTTTCTCCAACAACTTTTGCCGTACGTCTCACCACATCCTTCTTCGTGTAAGTTTTAGCACGCATAAGTTTCCTCCTATTATTTGCGTTCTACAGAGATCATTCCCTGCACATTTTGTAGCTTTAATATAACCTTATTTAAATGATTTAAATTCCCGACTTGTAAAATCAGTGAAACATGAATAATTGTTTCATCAACACTTCCATCAATACTTACGATATTTGTATTGGTACTTGATATTATTTCAGTTACATCCTTTAGAAAATTTTTCCTTTCCTGCCCCATAATTTTTATTTGGGAAATAAAATATTGCTTATGGTTTACATCCCAATCAACGTCAATCAGTCTCTCATTTTCTTTTAAAAGAGCCGGTAAATTAACACAATCGCTCCTATGAACTATCATCCCTCTTCCATGACTAACATAACCTATTATCAGATCACCTGGAATAGGGTTACAGCATTTTGCAAATGTTACCATTAGATTACTTACATCATGAACTTTTATCCCCTTTACATTCCGACGGGCAGTCTCAAGGAACATAGCATCAAAATCACTACTTTTCACTTCATCGCTTCTATGCGGAAATAATTTCGAATATATTTGAGAAATAGTTATAATTCCACTTCCGATAGCAGCATATAATTTGTCTAAATCATCATATCCGAATTGATCAATTGACTCCTGGACCGTCTTTAAAAATCGCAAATTTCTACTTCTTTTGTTCTCTTTCTCCAACATTTCTTTTCCGAGTTTTACACTTTCTACAAATTGAGTTTTTCTAATCCAACGCTTTATTGCACTAATAGCTTTTGCAGTTTTAACAAACTTTAACCATGCATAACTCGGTTTATGTGTTTCCGATGTAATTACTTCTATTGTTTGTCCGCTCTTTATCTCTGAATTCAGGGATACTATTTTTCCGTCAACTTTTGCGCCAATACACCTATACCCTATTTCCGTATGAACTTCAAATGCAAAATCAACGGGTGATGCACCTTTTGGTAGCCGTTTAAGATCACCTCGTGGCGTAAACACAAAAATCTCATCTTTGAAAAGATCAATCTTCAGAGTATCCATAAAATCTTTCGGCTCGGCGGACTCAGTTGTAAGAACATCAATAAGGTCTCTTAGCCACTTTACATATTTATCAACTTCATCGGGTTTACTAAGTCCTTCTTTATAACGCCAATGTGCAGCAATACCTTCTTCAGCAACTTCATCCATCTCCTCTGTTCTAATCTGTATTTCAACAATTTTTCCACCAGAACCATAAACAGTAGTATGAATCGATTGGTAATAATTAATCTTATGATTAGCTATATAGTCCTTAAATCTATCCATCACCGGTGTAAATAGATCATGGACAATTCCCAAAACAGCGTAACAATTTTCCTTCGTGTCCACAATCACCCGTATTGCCAATAGATCATAAATTTCCTCAAAAGGCATATTACGGGATTTCATTTTTTTATAAATAGAATAAAAGTTTTTAGGACGACCAAAAATACGAGCAGGGATATTTTGTTCAGCAAGAGCGCGTTTTAAAGGTATTGTAAAAGTTCTTATATATTTTTCTCTTTCACTTTTCTTTTCTTTAATCTTTTTCTGTAAAAATCTATTAGCATCGGAGTCCATATTTTTCAGTGCAAGGTCTTCTAATTCCGACTTTAATTTGAACATACCAAGCCGATGTGCCAGAGGTGCATAAACATCCCTTGTTTCTATAGCAATCCTCCGCCGCTTTACCGTGGGCAATGAATCCAGTGTTTGCATATTATGGTATCGGTCAGCTAATTTAATGATAAGAACACGTATATCCTGAGCAACACTCAGGAGCATTTTCCGGAAATTATCAGCCTGCTTCTCTTGTTTATTTCTAAATCTAATTCCACTTATTTTTGTAACACCTTCAACCAATCTTGCTACTTCAGCACCAAATTTTCTTTCTATATCCTCATACCGGATTCCTGTATCCTCAATAACATCATGGAGCAATCCTCCAGCGACGGTTACAGGGTCCATTTTCATTTCAGAAAGAATTTTAGCGGTATTATAGGGATGTTCAAAATATGGCTCTCCAGATTTTCTCATTTGTCCTTTATGGGCATCACGGGCAAAAGTGTAAGCCTCCCATAAAAAATCTTCATCTACAAATGATTTCTTAGAATCCCCGGCTATCGCTCGAATAAGAGCATAAAACTTTTTAGGTCGCTTATTTGTTCCCAGCGTAACTTTATTGATAAATCTAGCTGTCATTAGAAAGGAGTAATCTCCATTTCTTCATGTGAAGCTGCCAAATTTTCAAACCTGGCATATTTATCAATGAAAACTACATTTACTGTACCTGTAGGACCATTTCTTTGTTTGGCTACAATTATTTGAGCTTTATGCTCATCATCAAGATATTTTTCATCTGAACCAGATCTCTTGTCGTAAACAGTTTTACGATATATAAACATTACAACATCAGCATCCTGCTCAAGAGCACCACTCTCTCTTAGATCAGAAAGTTGAGGTTTATGATCTCCACCTCTCATTTCCACAGCTCTTGAAAGCTGCGAAACTGCCAAAACCGGAACATTAACCTCCTTTGCAAGTGCCTTTAGACTCCGTGATATCTCAGTGATCTCCTGCTGGCGATTTTCAGAACGATGACCTTTTATAAGCTGAAGATAATCCACAATAATCAACTGAATATCATGTTCAGCTTTTAACCGTCGTGATTTTGCCCGGATTTCCATCATTGTCAAAGTTGGGGAATCATCAATGAAGATAGGTGCTTTTGAAAGACGTCCGGTCTGCATACTCAATCTCTGCCACTGCTCCTTCGGCAACTTTCCAGTTCGAACCAGATGACTATCTACTCTCGCTTCTGCACAAAGAAAGCGCATTGCTAATTGATAATCAGCCATCTCAATACTGAACATACCTACCGGCACATTAAATTCTACCGCAGAATTTCGAGCAATGGTTAAAGCAAGTGCAGTTTTACCCATTGCAGGTCTTCCAGCAAGAATAATCAGTTCACCCTTCTGTAAACCGGAAGTCAAATCATCTAAATCAGTGATTCCTGTTGGAATCCCGGTTGTATGCCATTTCTTTTTATGAATTGAATCAATATGCTCGAAAGTGCGATTTAAAACATCGGTAAAATTTTTAAAACCACCTTTTAACCTACTTTCAGAAAGTGCGAATATCTTTTGTTCTGCACGATCTAAAACATCATAAGCGGGATCTCTTGCTTCATACGCCTCATTTTGAATCTCATTTGACGAAATGATCAATTTGCGAAATATAGACTTCTCGAGTACTATTTTAGCATAATATTCAACATTAGCAGCTGAAGGAGTAGATTCCACCAATCCAGTGATGTAATATGCACCTCCTGCTTGCTCTAAGGTTTTATTGCTCTTTAAACGATCTATTACACTAACCTGATCAACGGGCTGCCCCTCGTTGAACAATTCTAACATAGCTCGAAATATAACCTGATTGGCTTCTTTATAAAAAGCTGTATGATCAAGATATTGAAGAGCTTTACTAACAGCTTCTTTTTCAAGCATCATAGCACCTAAAACCGATAGCTCCGCCTCATCTGCGTATGGTGGAACTCTTATATAATCACTCCCTTGCTGAGGCATAACTAACTCCTCGTTTTTTCAAGATAAAGCTTTTGAATTTTCTGAAAATCTTCCCAAGCAAACCTTTTCAAGTTTGGATTTCTGAGTAAAGCCGCCGGATGATAAGTTACCATTAAATCAAACCCATGATAATTGTAAATTCGACCCCTCATCTGATGTAAAGTATATTCAACACGAAGAAGCGTCTTTGCCGCTATCAGACCGAGACAAATAATTAATTTCGGTTTTAAAATCTGAATCTGGGTAAGAAGATACGGCTCACAATTTTCAATTTCACCAGAGTGAGGAGTGCGATTGCCAGGTGGGCGGCACTTCAATATGTTAGCGATAAACACATCTTCACGCACTGTATTTACTGCTAATAAAATTTTATCAAGAAGTTTTCCTGCTCTACCGACAAACGGTTTACCTTGAAGGTCTTCATTATGACCCGGTGCCTCTCCAATAAACAGTAAATCAGCTTCAGGATTTCCTGCACCAAAAACTGCATTTATTCTCGTCTTCCATAGCTCACACTTTTTACACTGTTTAACTTCTTCTTCCAATTCTTCCAACGATATTTTTATTTCACCATCACTAACCAATACTTTCTTATCGAAGAAGAATTCATCAGTAAAAAGTTCTTCTTGCTGTTTGAAATAATTTTGTAAATCTTTCTTCAAATCGCCCATATAATAGTCTAAGGATTACTTTTTAATTGTCAATTGTTAATTGTCCATTATTTTACAGGTTTCTCTTAAAATTTATTGTTTTACCTTCCACCCTGTTGAATAGGCTTCGCTCCTTACGGTGCAAGCATTCCACAGGGTAAACTGCTAATATTCCTTACAACTGTTTGAATTATCATCTCAGCGATTTTCCTTTTAGAATTCTTTTTAAAATACCATTCATCTCCATTTGCAGAGAACATTAAAACATCATTAGTATCACTCTCAAAACCGGTACCTTCTTTCGAAGGATCATTCCAGACGATATAATCCATATTTTTACTTACTAATTTCTGAATAGACCGATTTTTACCGTCCTCAATTTCCACACTGAATCCAACGATACATACCTTTGGATTATTAGCGCGAAATGAGGAAACCAGATCAGGAGATAGAGTTAAGGGTATCTCTTTAAGTGGTTCGGATTTCTTGATTTTATTCTCACTAAAATTAGCTGGACAAAAATCTTCTACTGCAGCAGACATGAAAAGAAAATCTGCTTCACCTGCATTTTCACTTAAAACTTTTCCCATCTCTCTTGCTGATTCGACGCGGATCACTTCGACACCTGGTGGAGGCTTAAGCATTGTTGGACCCGTAATAAGCAGAACATTACCATCCTCTTTTACTGCTTCTTCGGCAAGTGCAAATCCCATTTTACCCGTAGAGCGATTCGATATAAACCTGACTGGATCGATATATTCCCTTGTAGGACCTGCAGTCACAATTACTTTTTTCCCTTTGAGAAGATGTTTTCCATTTAACCAAGTATCCAAATATTCAATGATAATTCTTTCCTCAGCTAGCCTGCCTTTCCCTTTATTATTACAAGCCAGATCGCCTTCCTCCGGTTCTATAAATCCGTAACCTAACTCTTTAAGTTTCTGAATGTTTTCCAGTGTGATAGGATTCTCATACATATTCACATTCATAGCAAGCGCAAATATTGTTTTATTACCAGCAGCAAGAACAATCGTACTCAGCAGATCATCTGCAATGCCATTTGCCGTCTTTGCAACAATATCAGCAGTTGCGGGACAAATGAGAATAAGGTCTGAATCATTTGCAAGGTCAATATGGCGCGTTGATACTATTCCACCTGAAAACATATCAGTTAAAACCGGCTTTTTACTAAAAGTTTCAAATATTAGCGGAGTCATGAACTGCTGGGCGGACTTTGTCATAACAACTCTTGCATCAACACCTTCATCATGAACGAGACGACGTAGAAGAGAGGCAGATTTGTAGATAGCAATGCCTCCAGTAAGACCTAATAAAATCTGCTTACTTTGCAAATTCACTATCAGACTCTTCTTCCTGATCTTCGCCAATATATTTATAACTCAGATTACCACTAAGCATTTCATTCAGCGCCAGAGTTGTAGGTTTTTCTATGCTATCCCAATCAGTGAGATCTTCCTCCTCAGGTGTTTCATCAAAAGTCTCTTCCTCATCTTCATTTAAGGTCGGTAAGGGATTCTTTGCAATTCTAAGAGAATTGATCTGTCTCGTTCTTTTCGCTGAAGCTACTACTAACTCGAATAAATCATCCGTTCGTTTCGTCAGTTCTGAAAAATGTACTGTCTTAATCATTTGCTTTATCTCCTCTTTATAATATTAATAATTTCTTCAACTGTTCTACCTAACTTATCGTTTACTATTATGTGATCGAAATGCTCACCCAATTTCACCTCATCGGGAATACGAGCATTTCGCAATGCAATTGATTTTTTATCATCTGTACCACGAAAGTGCAGCCGTCTTTCAAGTTCCTCATCGTTTGGAGATAATAGAAAGATGCTTAATGTATCTTCAGGATACAATTTCTTTATGCTTAAAGCACCTTTCACATCTATATCTAAAAGAAGAATCTTACACGATTCGAGAGCTTCTTCTACAGCCGATCTTAGTGTTCCGTAGTGGTTCTTAAAAACTTCCTCCCATTCCGCAAACATATTATTCTTGATATATTCTTCAAATGTCTCTTTTGATACAAAATGGTAATCAAAACCACTTTTTTCACTTGGTCGTGGCGAACGTGTAGTACATGAAACTGAGAAGGCAAAGGAATCGCTGTATTCCAGTAATTTGCGGCACACAGTTGTTTTACCGGTACCGGAGGGAGCTGCAATAGGAAGCAATAAGCCTTGACACTTTATATTTGGATTTTTAATGCCTTTACTCCTCTTTTCTGAAAACATACTCTCATAATATATTCTGTACCTGCTCACGTATCTTTTCTAATTCGGCTTTTATATCTACAACAAAATGAGAAGTTTCGGCACTCTCGGCTTTCGTACCAATTGTTGTGATTTCACGATTCAATTCCTGAATCAGAAAAGTCATTTTCTTACCTACAGGACCATTTGATTTAAGGTAAGTTCGAAACTGGCTAATATGGCTATGAACTCTTTCACATTCCTCTGTGATATCCAGCCTACCAGCCAAAATCGCAGCTTCCTGTAAAACTCTATCATTCTCGAAATCAAGGTTATGACATAATGCATTGAGATATTTCTTATATTTAATAAAATAACTCTTTTTTTCTTCGCTGGATATTCTTTCAATTTCCAACATTTTTTTCTCTATTTCTTCAAGATGATCATAAATCTCTTTTGAAAGATATTCCCCTTCCTGCCGTCTCATACGGTTTAAATCTTCTATTGCTTCGGAAAGGACCTCCTTTACAGAATCAATTACATTCTCAGCTTTAAAAGATGGAGTTTCTACACAAATTAAATCAGGAAATGTCAGAAGATGCTGAATATTGACTTTCTCATCTATTCCCAAATCTTTTAGAGCATTTGAAAGATTCTTATAATATTTCTTTAATAGTGGAATGTTTATTTTTTGTGTCTCATTTTTTACACCATTCAGTGTAATTGAAGCCCTGATCCGACCGCGGGTTAACTTCTTACTAATAAACCTCTTTAATTCTTCTTCATAAACCTCGAGAAACTCCGGCAGCCTGATAGAAACTTCAATAAATCTGTTATTAACCGAACGAAGCTCTGCGGTTAAAATCCCGGATTCTACCTGTTTATCGCTTTTTCCATATCCTGTCATGCTTTGAATCATCAACTACTCCAAATAAAAATTCATGAAAAATTAACCATACTTTCAGAAACTTACAACCTTTAAAATGATGTATTATTGCTTAAATATTAATAAGTTAAAATAGGAGAAAATAATTGATTTTTATATTTACTCGGTTATCAAAACCCGTTTAGCCTTTACTATATCCATGCAGAAACGTGTTTTAGTTATATATCCTTGCATTTAAAAATATACTTATTTAAACATCTGCAAAAACTTTTGTGCCATTTTGTGTGTCTACCGTATGAATCCAGTTGAGGAAAGTGTGTTATAGAGTACTTGATGGGATTAAGATTCACCACGATAAATCGGGATACTAGTCTTATGTATTCTATAGGGTGAACTGCAAGATTTACAAGCCTGAATCGCTAAATCAACGGAGGGCAGGTCTGGGGGAAACTGGCAATCCCAACATATCTTTTTAACCGTTTTCCCAAGGGATGTCTATGACAAACGGTATACACTTCCTTTTCACACAGCATTTACAGCCCGTGCTGAGCCTAAATAATCGTTGTGGTAATAGTTCACGTTATCTGATGCGTCCTTTTTTGCCAGTTTAGAGCCGTTACCAAAGATATAGTTGTACTTCAAAACACCGTTCCTATTATATTCTGAAAGCACCTTTCCATTCCCATCGTTAATATACAACATAATTTTACCATCTGAAATATCCAGAGAGATTTTCATTACACGCTCGTCATTGGTATTATATATATAATCCACATAAGGTCCATAAGAAAAATCTTCAAAATCTTCCTCATAGACAATGTCCCCATTTCTTTCAACCAGTATATCATCAATATGGTAATGAGCTTCAGCAATTCTAATTTTAATACTATTTAGATGCACCTGAAAAACTCATTTCACATTACTAAAGAGGAACGGAACAGGGTGAATTTCTAATTCTTTCAATTGAAAATGCTCCAACAAATGTTCAAAAAGAATCGCAGTTGCTATAATTATAAACAGATAGTCAGGATCCATCCCTGGGTATGTTTTTATTTTAGATAAATATTTTTTTGTAATTGATGGAATAGACTTATTTAAATAATTGAAATTCAGGAGGGTGGATTCATTGTCATTCTTTATTTCTTTACCTTCCAAAAGCTGGCAAAGAATTCTGCCTGAGTCACTTGTTGCTATTATTTTTTTAGGTACTTTAATCAATTGGAATCTGTCGAGTTCTTTCGTGATGAAATCTCTAAGATTAATAATCTCTTCGGATTCCGGAGGATCATTTTTAATAAAACGGTGAGTTATTGTGAAAAGACCTAATTCGAAATTTATGAAAAGAATTGGTTCTTTTTTTTCTCCTGATATTAGCTGGAAATTTCCCTCTCCTACATAAATTATTAAGAACGGTGATTTTGTGTCCAATATATGTTTAGTAATAGATATTACTTCATCTTCTGGAGTTAGTAATCGTAGAGTACCTATTTTTTGGTTTTTCAGGAATAGTCGCATATTGGAAAATGATTGTGAATTCCCCAAACATGATGCGGCAATAATATCAATTTTTTCTATCTTATGTTTTTTTATTTCCTCTAAGTAATTCGTTATAATCTGCTCGGTATTTTCCTGATATTCAGGAGAGTTTTCGTAATCTGATGCAATAAGTTTTGAGATTTTCTTTTTTTGAACAATGAGAGACTGCCTCTCATTATTAACATCAATTACTGAAAGGTATATATAATATGGTCCAATATGAATGTTAGCCCGTTTCATTTTACATCATAAAGCTAAACTATGCGAATGTTCATCATAAATAAATTCCTCAAGGAACCTTCTTAATGTTTTGCAGTAGTTTTGGTAGAAATATTATTTCACGGAAAAATACCTCTTTGAACAGATCTGATTTTTTCTGGGCATAATATATTTCATTATTGAGTTCACCAAAATGTTCAATGTATAACATTACGGAAGTGGGAGATATTTGGCAATTTACTTTTTGAACCAGGTTGCGATGACTTCGATCCAATCCGTCGGCAATTCTTACGAAAGAGGCTAATTTGCTGACAATTTCTTTTTCTTTATTATCCAATTCTCCCCAGAATTTATGTTTAGGGTTAGGCAATGCTTTACGATGGTATCGAGCAATATTGGCAACCATCAGTATCCGTCTTTCAGTAAATCCTTCAATACCATGTTTCAGGATAAGTTTCATGGAGTTTTTATGGTGTTCGTAATTGCCGTTAACATAATAACCAATATCATGTAAAGTAGCACTTGCATGAAGTAGGATTCGTTCTTCCTGCTCAAGTTTATGCAGTGATTTTAACCCATAGAAAAGTTGTAATGAAATTGCTGTAACGTGATCGGAATGAGCTGGTTCAGGATCATATTTTTCCTGAAGTTTCTTAATGGAGTAAATTTTCTTTAGTGGAATCATTTTTTAGTTTCTACATGAGATAAAATGAATAGCGGTATAGTATTCAGCATATTTTATCTACTATTTTAAACGGTATCTTACAAGTTCTTCCAATTCATAAAAACAATTATCGGTATTATCATCACGCCAAAGTTGTAGAACAATCCTGCCTTTATTAAAAACTGCAAATCTTAAAGTATCAGTAAGTTCGTTTTTTAATATTTCTGCGGCTCTATTAGCCAGTGAATCTGAATCAAACTCAATCCCATTCAACCCGAATTCGTTTTTCCCGAAATACAGCGAAAATAGTACTGAGTGTACAGATTTTGATAATGTGCTGTCTTTAAATAACAGTGTTGTAAAAAGGTCTAAAAACTCAGGATCTGATGAAATAAATGGATTACTTTGTATTCCAAACGGAAATGAATCATCATAAGGTACCAACGTACAGGTTTCTGATAAATCATTTGAACCAAAAACAAAATCCTCCAATGACAAATCTTTATGCTTTTCGCAATTAATGAAAATCATTGAAAAAAGAAATATGTATATTAACTTTTTCATAGTGGTGTTCTCTTTTTAATTATTTCGCAGGTGTTAATGTCGAATATTACTTATATTAATGATAATAATTAAGCTTTCAGCCTCTTTTGAATAGCATCGCTTGTCAATTCCCGAAGCGCATCAGAAGCGATCCATCTGGAGATTTTGGAATCTATTTTTTGGATTTCCTGTGAAATTCTAATAGCCTCTTGATTTAAAGCGATATTTCGTTTTCCAATTTGCCTCAATGCCCAGTTGACAGCTTTTTTAACATAGTTTCTACTGTCGATTGATTCTCTCTTTATTATAAAGAAAAATTCTTCAAACTCTGCGTCGTCCGCTTTTTTATTGCTTACAGCTAATCGAGCCATCAGCACAAATCCAGCTCGTTTGATGAATTCTTCTTCTCGTGAGCTCCATTCGATGGCTTTTTGATATACAAATTCAGTCTTCTCAAAAAGATTCATACAGCATTGATCGCATATCTCCCAGTAATTAAATTTCTTGACCCAATCTTCAATTTGTTGTTCTGTAACCATTTTCGGTTCGTCAATCATACTTGCAAGTATTCTCGTCTCACGTGTATTAGTATTCCAAAGTTCAAGTGCAAGTTCGCGATATTTACCAATTTCCTTGGCAATTTTTCTGAGATTTGGGAGTGACACGCCAAAAGTATGCTTGGGAGTAATTCCGTATCGAGCCATTCCCTCAACTGCTTTTGGATTAGATAACGATTTCAGTTTTGCTATAATTTCGGAATAGACAGTCTTTTTATCGTCATTCATGATAGTCTCCAGCTTCACCTACTTATTTCTAGGGAAATTTATGAATTGAAAAATTACTTACCAATATCTCTTGCCATTTATAAATACTTCAGGTCCCGACTTTTTGATTTTCCTCAAATTTTTAATATGGGCATCTTCGTGAACAGGTTCTAGAAAGTCTAATTTTTCGCAGGTTTCAAATTCGTCACATTCCCAGCAGCCGTTAACATCTTTCTTCTGGCAGCACTTTCTGATTTTACAAAATGGGGGACCGCCTCCATCCTGACATACTCTATTGCACCGCAGCTTTACCATAGCGCCCAGAACTTCATAACACCGCTCATAGTTTTTGAATTCCTTAAAATATTTTGAGAGTCCTTGCGATGCTCGGTTGAATTTTGCTTCTCTCAATTTTTTTCTCAAATCCCTGGCTAAATCTGCAATTTCACCCTTTCGGTTGAAACAGTTTCCGCAATAAAGATCAAAATATGTAATTAAATTTTCATTTTCGCTCATACTAAATTCCTTTTTCTATTTGTTTAATTTGCATATTTTTTGAGACAGAATATATTGAGAAATTATTTATTTATCTATGACTTAGTCCTAGAATCAAGATAGTAATTTCGGCTTCTTATTTTCTTATCACTGGCATGAACATTTCGATTCGTTTTTTAAGATCGAGATACTTTTCTTTATATAATTGAGCCCACTTAAGAAACGCAAATATTTACGTTGTTTGGTGAAGTTGAAATTCGCTTTTGCCCGAAATTAAGCTAATCGAATTACTTTTGACTAAACAACAGTGCAGGTAATTCCCAGGATTTTTTATAATTGATAAAGAGTTGTTTTGTAAGTTGTACTAAAATTGGTTTTTTCGATGCATCCAACCAATAAATAATATCTTTCATAGCTGAAGGTGCCATGGCTGTACAACCAGAGGTTGAATCTGCAGGACCAGCCCAATTATGTAAGAAAATGCATGATCCGGCACCTTTCCTAACGGAATTTGTGTTATGATCAATAACTACGCCCAGCTCATACCATATACCTGACAGAAGCATTTTTTCAGACGAATGCCAATCAACATTTTCAACTTTGCTTCGAAGAACAAATGAATTATAGTACTTTGAATTCACGTCATCCACACATTCCAGCATATCGGTAACATGAATATACGGGATTATTAAATTACCCATTTTTTCTACCGGAAAATAGCCAAATGTAGAACTCAATGGAAAAATTCCTGCCGGACTTTTTCCATCTCCTTCTCTTTTAATTGGTGTGTTTGTAGTATCTGATTTGTGTAATCCTACTCCCCAGGCAAGTCCATTTTTTCCTACAATAACTGGTCTTTTATCACCAAACTTTTTCCAATCAGTATCAGCATTATCGCGCTCAAAACGAAATAGAATTCCATTAGATGTATTAAATGAGTTCGTAATAACTAAAATCATCTGGCAGCTGGACGAAGGGATTGGTGAAATATTTTTAATTTGACAACAACAGAGTGAGTAATTTAGAAGGATCGCAATAAGATAAAATGAAGATTTTTTAATCACAGGAAAGTACATTTTTCTATTCTCCTTTAACGGCAGAAGTGAGCCACGGCGGGCAGTATCTCATTCTACCATTTTTTATTTAAAAATCTTTTAAAAACTTGCCAAAACCATCAAAAAAGAACAGCTCCCAACATTGGCTCTGCTAAAATGTAGATGTTTTCAAAACATAGTTTACTCGATTCTGAAAATTAGTGGTATACTAAGAAGATATTCAGCAGGAAGATCTCTAATATACCCAATTTGGAATTGTGTTATTAAAATCGCTAATTCAGCTGCAATATTCATCGAATCATATTCTAATCCTTTTAAAACTACACAACTAATTACTTCACCACAAACAGAAACTTCTACTGATATAACTACTGTACCTTGAATTGAATCAGCAAGTGCATCTTTAGGATATAACAAATTATCTTGAATGCTTTTGATACCATCAATTGGACCCATATTATATCCATGCCCCCTATAAACATCTAGGTGAGGACAAGTAGACTCGTAGGGTATTGTAATTTGTTCGAAAGAATTCAATGAATCGATAATTTCTTGAATATTACATAATCTATATTCTTTTCCATAAAAATCTTCTTGAGAATAAACCAATTGGTAAAGACTATCCAAAATCATAAGCGAGGAAATATACTCATGATTCATCAATTTAATATTAGCCAAATATAAATATGATTCCCATAAACCAAGACATTTATCTTTTGAGTTGATTATATTGAAATATTTCAAAGCATTAGAGGTATCACCTTGCATGTAATAACAAACTGCAAGTTCATACTCCTTTGCTAGAAATGATGTAGAATCTGAAAAAAAGTAATCAAGTATCGATTCACATTCATCTTTTTTATATGAATTAGATATAGAATCTGAATTACAACAATGAAAACATAAAATATAGATGATTAAAAATACAGTATTATGATTATTTTTCATAATCTAAAAGTAAAATTATTGTCAATAGATAGGAAATTTTCTATTATATCGCATACATATCACTTAGGTCTCCACAAGATAGATGAAAAAATTCTCTACTTCAATGAAGCATTTAACTTTAAAAGATTGAAAATATGATTTTGGTTTTCCATAATAAAATATCCTTCGACAAGTAAATTATCTTATAGTTAAGCATAAATCAAGAAAATTTCTAACTGTTGGATATTATCTCTAAGAATCATCTACTTCTTTTAGTTAACTTAGTAACAATTTTTTATAGTAAGGCGAACTTCCCGTTTTGAGTATTTCCAATATAATACCTTCTGTCGTTTTGCCAACCCCTTTTAGTTTTTGCAGCTCCCCTTTCACGGATGATAGGGGCTCTTTTAATTGCGAGATCGAGTAAGCAGCATAGCCGTAAGGTGAGGAATTTCCTTTCAGTTTCAATAGATAATCAATATGCTCTAATAAAACTATTACCAAGTCATTTTCACTTAATATATCTTTGTAAAAATGGAGAGGAATACGAACAGGTATTTTATATTTTCTTGCAATACTATTAAACCTTTGATTTAGTGATTTATAATATTCTCCTGTTGCATTTCCCCACTTGCTTCCTTTGTATATTTTTTGATATTCTGCAGCAAGTGTTGGATAATTTTTATTTAGCACATTAAAGAAGTAATTCTTCTGTCTCCCTTCTTTTAGCGTCATCCCTCCAAAAATGACAAAGTCCAGACCCACAGCACTCGCTTTTCTTATGCTCTCTTCCATCAAATCCGGTGTATCCGTTAAGAAAGGGATAACAGGTAGTAGAAACATGCCGCATACAAAACCTTCGTTTTTAAAAAAGGCAAGTGTTTTTAATCGTT